>CATWBR010000141.1 GCA_958349075.1 uncultured Clostridium sp. | reverse complement strand
CGTGGAGTATTATTATCATTGGTAATATTAGTTAGTCGCATAATTAATTATAACAAAAAATCGCTGAAGTCACACGACCTCAGCGATTTTTCTGTTTGGGGAGTTTTTTTACAGCCCCTTTTTCCTTGTTCTAAATAAAGCTCTATGGTAAAATATCTGTAAACCGTGACGGAGGACCGGACAGCTTCCTACTCTATTTAACAGGAAAGTGTTCTGCTAAACAACGAAAAGCACGCTTCGCGAACTTTTCATTGCCACTCAACAAAAACCGCTCCGCGGCACGGATGAATACGGAGGATAAATCGGTGATTCACTATAAAAATTACGTAAAACCAAAGGACTTGGAAGAGGCATTTACGATGAATGCCAAAAAGTCGGCGGTAATAGCAGGGGGATTCTGCTTTCTGCGCCTGCAGAACAGGAATATCGGCACGCTCCTGGATCTTCGCGGGCTTTTATCGGATCGGATCGAGGAGACGGAGGAGGAATTCCGGATTGGAGCCATGGTTTCCCTGCGTCAGTTGGAACTGCATGGGGGGCTGAATGATTATATGTCCGGGGCGGCGAAGGACTGTGTCTGTCACATTGTGGGAACGCAGTTTCGAAACTGCGCCACGGTGGGGGGAAGTATTTTCGGGAGATTCGGCTTTTCCGATATCCTGACCTGTTTTCTTGTCATGGACTCCTGGGTGGAGCTTTACCGGGGAGGGAGAGTTCCCCTTTCCGAGTTTGCGGCCATGAAAGCGGACGGAGATATTATGACCGCTCTCATTGTTAAGAAGACGGTCAGAAAAGCAGCTTACGAGATGATGAGAAATGAAGCGGTGGATTTTCCGGTGCTCTCTGTCGCAGTTTCAGAGGATGAAGACGGGGTGACGCGTCTGGCGGTCGGAGCAAGGCCGGCCAGGGCGTCGGTCATTGAAACCAAAGGCCTGCTTTCCGTTCTGGACGGGGAGAAGAGGCGCATGGAGGCGGAGAAACTGGCCGCCTGTTTCACATACGGCACCAATATGAGGGGCAGCGCCGAGTACAGGAAATACCTGGCCGGCATCCTTATCGGCCGGGCGGCCGGACGCATCAAATCACTGAGAGAAGGACAGGAGGGCAGATCGGATGAAGCTGACATGCAGTATTAATAAAAAGACGGTGAGCGCGGATATTGCTCCCGATATGATGCTTCTCGAATTTTTGCGCTCCCAGGGATGCTACAGCGTAAAATGCGGCTGTGAGACGACAAACTGCGGCCTGTGTACGGTCTGGATGGATGGAAGACCGGTACTTTCCTGCGCCGTTCCTGCGCTGCGGGCGGAAGGCTCTGAGATTACGACATTGGAGGGCGTGAGGGAGGAAGCGGAAGAATTCGGCCGTTTCCTGGCCGGTGAGGGAGCGGAGCAGTGCGGCTTCTGCAGTCCCGGCTTTATTATGAATGTCCTTGCGATGAAAAGAGAGCTGGTGGAGCCGGACGACCGTGAAATCAGGGAATTCCTGGCCGGCAATCTCTGCCGTTGCACCGGATACTCCGGCCAGATGCGCGCCATAAGAAAATATCTCATTTATATAAAGGAAAAAGAGCGGGAGGGTCAGGAGTCATGAATAGGGAAAAAAATGTGAACCGGCCTGTGATAAAAAAAGACGCCATGGCCCTGGTAACGGGAGCGCCGGTCTATACCGATGATCTGGCTCCCGGGGACTGCCTTGTGGTGAAGGTGCTCAGAAGTCCCTACGCCCATGCGGTTGTAAAGACGATTGATACGAAAAGGGCATCTTCTGTTCCGGGGATTGCCTGCGTGCTGACCTGGGAAGATTCGCCGGAGAGCCGGTTCACCCAGGCGGGGCAGACGTATCCGGAGCCCAGTCCGTACGACAGAAGGATTATTGACCGGCGTCTTCGCTTTGTCGGCGACGTGGCCGCTATCGTGGCGGGGGAGACGGAAAGCGCCGTGGATCAGGCCCTCAGGCTGATTAAACCGGAGTATGAGGTTCTGGAACCGGTTCTCGATTTCAGGACGGCGAAGGATAACCACGTGCTGGTTCATCCGGAGGAAGACTGGAAGGCGCTCTGTCCGGTGGGAGCCGATAATAAGAGAAATCTTTGTTCCAGCGGCACCGAGTCGGACGGGGATGTGGATGCGGTGCTGAAGGACTGTGATCTGGTGCTTGAGAGGACCTACCACACAAAGGCGGACAACCAGACGATGATGGAGACGTTCCGTGCCTTTACTTATAAAGATGCCTTCGGGCGGCTTAACGTAGTGGCATCCACACAGATTCCGTTCCATATCAGGAGGATTCTGGCCAATGCCCTGGCCATCCCGAAATCGTCCATACGTGTAATCAAACCGAGAATCGGAGGAGGATTCGGGGCTAAGCAGACGGGAGTGGCTGAGATTTATCCGGCTCTCGTCACGATGAAGACAGGGCGTCCGGCCAAGATGGTATTTACAAGATACGAATCCATGATTGCCTCTTCGCCGCGTCATGAGATGGAGATAACCGTCCGGATGGGACTGAGCGGTGACGGCAAGGTCAGGGCCATCGACATGTATACGCTCTCCAATACGGGAGCCTATGGGGAACACGGGCCGACAACGGTCGGACTCAGCGGCCACAAGGCGATTCCTATTTACACGCCCGAGGCATTCCGGTTTACCTACGACGTAGTCTATACAAACTACCAGTCATCCGGAGCCTACAGGGGATATGGGGCAACCCAGGGCCTTTTCGCGGTGGAGACTGCGTTAAATGAGGCCGCGGCGATACTGGGGATGGATCCGCTCCTGATCAGGAGCCGGAATTTCCTGCAGGAGGGCCAGATTATGCCGGCCTACTACAATGAACGCCTTCAGAGCTGCCACGTAAAACAGTGTATGGACAGAGCGGCGTCCATGATGGACTGGGCCGGAAAATATCCGTCAAGGGACATGAAAAACGGCAGGGTCCGCGGAGTCGGGGTTGGCATATCCATGCAGGGTTCGGGCATTTCAGCCATGGACGTGGGAACGGTGACAATCCGTCTGAGCGACGAGGGCCATTATAATATGATGATCGGGGCAACCGATATGGGAACCGGCTGCGACACGATTCTCGCACAGATGGCGGCCGACTGTATGGACTGCGATGTGGATGACATCGTCGTATCCGGCGTAGATACGGATGTTTCGCCCTACGACTCGGGTTCCTATGCATCCAGCACCACCTACGTCACCGGGATGGCCGTTGTAAAGGCCTGCGGCGAGCTGCGGGCGAAGATTATCGCCCAGGGCGCAAAGCTTCTGGAAATTAATCCGTCGGAAGCGGACTTTGACGGTTCCTGCGTTTTTGCATCGGAAGCTCGGAACGGGGAAGAACAGCGGATTTCCCTGAAAGATATCTCGACGAAGAGAATGTGCGGTTCCGGCCTGGCTCTTGAGGCTACGGTTTCCCATTCTTCTGAGGTGTCGCCGCCGCCGTTCATGTGCGGTATGGCAGAGGTGGAAGTGGATTTGGAGACAGGAAAGATCGACCTGCTCCAGTATAAGGCGGCAGTGGACTGCGGAACGGTGATAAACCCGAATCTGGCCAGAATCCAGGCGGAGGGAGGCATCGTCCAGGGCATCGGCATGACGCTTTTTGAGGATATAAATTATACGGATAAGGGAAGACTGAAAGAGAACTCCTTTATGCAGTATAAAATACCGGCCAGGGTTGAGGTGCCTGATCTGGAGGTGGAATTCGATTCCAGCTATGAACCGACAGGGCCCTTCGGGGCGAAATCGGTGGGCGAGGTCGTCATGAACACACCGCCTCCGGCCATTGTCCAGGCGATTTATAATGCGACCGGACTCTGGTTCAGGGAGTTGCCCGTCACACCCGAGAAGGTGGTGAGGGGGCTTAAAAAACTGCCATGATGAATGTGATACTGCTGGCGGCCGGCTATTCAAAACGGTTCGGAAGCAATAAACTCCTCCACCGGATCAACGGAATACCGATGTACCGTTACGCGGTGGAGGCGGCAAAAGAGTTTCAGGAACAGTCTCTGGATCGGCTTTTGAAGCCGGACAGGGGAGAAGCGGTGCGGCTCATTGCCGTGACGGCCTATGAGGAAATCAGCCGGGAGCTTTGCGGCCGCGACGGCTTCGTACCGTACGGTACGCCGGGTGAGCACCCGGAACCCGCCAGGCAGGTTGTATTCAACAGGAACCGGGAAATGGGGATTTCCCATTCCATCGCGCTGGGGATCCGGGCGGTTCGCTTCATGCAGGATGAAGACAGCCTGATGTTTATGGTCTGCGATCAGCCGGGACTTGCGGCCGGCGAACTCTTCCGGCTTTCGGAGGAATTCAGACGGACACGGAAGACAATCGCCTGCCTGTCGGACGGGGGACGGCCGGGAAATCCCGTGGTGTTTTCAGGGATATACCGGGAGGAGCTTTTAAGCCTTTGCGGCGATACGGGCGGAAAATCCGTCATTAAGAGGCATCCCGAGGAGGTATATTACTGTCCGGCCTCAAATCCCGCGGCGCTTGAGGATATCGATTATATTGACAATGACATTGACAGGGAAGAAGATGAGTGACGCTATATGAATCTTTATAAGATTATGCTGGTTGACGATGAAGAAGAGGTAAGGAAAAGCATTATTAACAAGATAAACTGGGCGGACACCGGCTTTGAAGTGATTGGGGATGCGGAGAACGGCAAGGACGCTCTTGAAAAGATCGAGCTGAATGAGCCGGATCTCGTCCTGACCGATATTAAAATGCCCTACATGGACGGCCTCACGATGGCGGAAACTATACGCCAGCAGTATCCATCGGTGAAGATTGTGATTTTTTCCGGTTTCGATGAATTTGAATATGCTAAAAAAGCAATCAAGCTGAATGTAATTGAATACATTTTAAAACCGGTGAATGTGGAAGAGCTGACTGCGATTTTGAAGAAAATCAAGAAAAACCTGGATGAGGAGATCGAGCAGAAGAGGAATGTGAATCTCCTCAGGGAGAGCTATGTTAAAAATCTTCCGACCATCAGGGAACATTTCCTGAACGATTTAATCCATGGTGGAATGTCGGGGGAAACCATATCGGAGAAACTGAAAGAATATGATATCGACATAGACAATGCCCATAAATGGATTGTTGCGGCCATCCATCTGGAACCGGACGAGAAGGTGGACAAGGCCGTATCACTCCATAAGGAGCGTGAGCTGATCCCAATTTCCGTCCAGAACATGATAGAGGAAAAGCTGGAGGGGCAATACCGTTATACAATGTTCCATTCCTCATTTGAGAGCATCCTGATTGCCGCGATCGACGAAAATAATTCCCAGACAGGCCTGGTGGCCATGCTGGGTGATATCTGCAAGGAGACGAAAAAAATCCTGGAAGTTTCCGTCACAATCGGCGTCGGTGAGAGCAGCAATTCCCTGACCGACATCGGGCAGTCCTTCCACTCGGCGTTAAACGCTCTGGGTTACCGCGCCGTGGCCGGTTCCGGAGGCCTTATCTACATCCGGGACGTGGAACCGTTCAATCACGGAAAGCTGCAGTTCGACAGCCGGATGGAGTCGGAGCTGATAGCTGCCGTCAAATTCGGGCCGGAGGAGAAGATACGCTCCGTAGTCGGCGACGTGGTTGGAAAGATGGAGGAGGCAAAGGTCCATTACCGCCAGCACCAGGCCTATATCCTGGCCGTCATCAATGCGCTGACCCAGCTTTCGCAGCAGTACGATCTTCGGATCAGCGACATGTTCGGCGTGGAGACGGACTATTTTGAAATCCTTCTGAAAGTGGAGAAAACGGATAATATAAGGCAGTACCTGACCGAAGTCGCTTTTAAAATGAACAGGGTGATGGAGGAGGAGAGAAGCAATACGACCAAGAATGTCATCCAGGAGGCAAAACAGTATATCCAGGAGAACTTCAGGGATCCGGATCTGTCGGTGGAAAAGATCTGCCGCCATCTCCATATGAGCCCGGCCTATTTCTCCACCGTATTCAAGAAGGAGACGGGACAGGCCTATATTGCATACCTGACGGACGTGCGCTTAAACCGCGCGGTGGAACTGCTTATGACAACGGAAGATAAAACCTATATTATCGCAGAGAAGGTGGGATATCCGGAACAGAATTATTTCAGTTATGTTTTCAAAAAGAAGTTCGGGGTATCGCCTACGAAATTCAGGGGAGCCAGATAGATGGATAAGAAGGACAATAATCAGAGACGGCCGTTTTTTCTGAACAACAGCATACGTACCACGATTTTCATCTATTTTACGGTGACGGCTCTGGCGGCAGGACTCCTGATTACATTTTCCCTGTACCAGAGACTTTCCGGCCAGGTCACGGCCATGGTCCAGGATGAGAACCAGAGGCTGATCGGCCAGGTGGCCCGCTCCGTGGAATCTTATCTGAGGACCATCATGAAGCTGTCGGATTCGCTCTATTACGGGGCGGTAAAGAATGCGGATCTCTCCTCCGAGTCGGTCGGTTCTGAGCTTACCCTGCTCTATGACAATAACAAGGATAATGTCGATAATATAGCTCTTTTCTCAGAGGACGGGACACTTGTTGAAGCGGTCCCTGCGGCAAGGCTCAAAGCGAATCTGGACGTTACGGGGGAACCGTGGTTTAAGGATGCGCTGGAGAAGACGGAGAACCAGCATTTTTCACAGCCCCATGTGCAGTATATCTTTGACAACAATGAGAACCAGTACCGCTGGGTCATTTCCCTTTCCCGCGCCGTGGAGCTTACAAAGGGAACTTCCACGGCCCAGGGCGTGCTTCTGGTGGATATCAGCTATTCCAGCCTGGAACAGCTCTTTGACGGCGTGACGGCCGGTAAGGGCGGTTATGTCTATCTGATCAGCAGCGACGGCGAGCTTTTATACCATCCCAAGATGCAGCTCATCGATTCGGGGAGGATGCAGGAGAATAATGTAACGGCGGCCGGTTATAAGGACGGCAACCATATGGAGGAGTTTGAGGGAGGCAGCCGGTTTGTGACAATCAAGTCCATCGGTTATACGGGCTGGAAAGTGGTCGGAGTGACGCCGGAAAATGTCGTTTCCCTGAACACGATTAAGACACGGCTTTTTATCGTATTTATGATCGCACTCATTCTGTTCATCCTGGCCCTCATCAATTCCTATATTTCCTCCAGGATCACAAACCCCATCAAAGAACTGGAAAAGTCCGTGGGAATACTGGAGGAGGGAAACCTGGATGTGCCTGTCTATACCGGCGGTTCCTATGAAATTCAGCATCTCGGCAAATCCATCGGGGACATGGCGGCGCAGATCCGCCTTTTGATGAAGGATATTGTGACGGAGCACGAGGCAAAGCGGAAACAGGAATTTGACACGCTGCAGTCCCAGATTAACCCCCATTTCCTCTATAACACATTGGATATCATCGTCTGGATGATTGAGAACGAGCAGAAGGCGGAAGCGGTAAAGGCGGTGACCGCGCTGGCCAGATTCTTCCGTATCAGCCTGAGCAAGGGAAAAAGTATTATTACGGTCAGGGATGAGCTGGAACATGTCAGAAACTACCTGATGATCCAGCATATGAGATTTAAAAACAAGTTTACTTATGAGATAGAGGCATCCGGCGACGTGCTGGAGCTGGCAAGCCTTAAGCTGATGCTGCAGCCCCTGGTGGAAAATGCCATTTATCACGGCATGGAATTCATGGACGGAGACGGTGAAATTCTGTTAAAGGTCTGGAAGGAGGACGCGGATCTGTATTTCTGCGTAAGCGACAACGGCCTTGGTATGACCGGTGAACAGGTGGAAAACCTCTTTACGGGGGCGTCCCACGTAGAATCCAGACGCGGTTCCGGCATCGGGGTTAAGAATGTCAATGAGAGGATCAAGCTTTACTTCGGGGAAGAATACGGCCTTTCCATTGAGTCGGAGCCGGACGAGGGCACCACGGTCAGGATTCATCTTCCTGTCGTGCCGTACAGTGAAGCGGTGGAAAGGGGGATGGTATAATGGCAAAGCAGGAAAAAGTCCTCTGGGGTATTTTTGCGGGAATTCTCGTATTCCTGTACCTTTTATCCTCCACCGATCTGATTATTAAAGAAAAAAAGACGGAGATTTACCCTATTTCCATTGTGATCGCCGATACGACGGACGACTACTACGTGAACTTCCGAAAAGGTGTTGAACAGGCAGCCGATGATTACAATGTAGATGTCAGTTTTATCACCCTTTTTGACAAGGAAGATGCGGACAGCCAGATGGAGCTTGTGAAGCGCGAAATCGACGACGGGGCCCTGGCAGTCATACTGGAACCCGTGGATTCAACGGAATGTATGACCCATATGGATACGACGGTCCTGGGAAGTCCGGTGATTGTGGCCGGAGAGCTGCTTCCGTCGGAGAGCGTTAAGGGGGCGGTTTCCACGGACCATTTTGAAGAAGGCAAAAAGATGGGCGAGGCAATTATCCTGGAAAATACGCCGGAACTTCCCGTGTATATTTTTGCCGACAGCCTGACACACGGCTACACGGGGGAGCGTCTGGAAGGGCTTCGGACGGTGCTGGAAGAAAACGGTTTTGCGATGGCTGCCTATGAGAGAAAAACGGCGGATACATTCCGTAAAATCATAGAAGAAACCGTGTATCCCGGAAGCGGGACGGCTGTGATTGCCTGCCTGGATCCCTCGAGCACCAGTGAGGCGGCGGAGATTATAGGCGGCAGTCCGGTATACGGAAAGTACATCGCGAGCCTCTACGGGGCGGGGACGACACCTTCGCTCCTGAACCAGATGGACAAGGGGGTCATCAGGGGAATGATAGCAGGCAATGAGTTCGACGAGGGTTATCTCTGCGTGGAGAAGGCAGTGGAAGCGATTCAGAGAAAGGGAGCCAGGGAGCAGATACGCCTGGATTCCTACTATATAGAGAAGACGGATTTAAGGGAAAGCAAATTCGAGAAGATTCTGTATCCAATTGACTAGGGGGAATGGCCTATGAAGAAGCAAAGACGTTTATGGATTGCAGCGGCCGCTGCTGCGGTGGTACTGGCCGGGTGTATGGTTCTGCAGGGCTGCGGGAGCGAGAAGAAGGACGAAAAAAAATCGATCCGCATCGGCGTGGCGCTGTACCGCGGAGACGATCCGTTTATCAACAATATCCGCTCCAATCTGGAAGACAAAGCCAAAACTTATGAGAAGGGAACCGGAATCAAGGTCGTGATGGATGTGGCCGATTCCAAGGGCAACCAGAATACGCAGAACAGCCAGGTGGACCGTTTCCTCTCCCTGGGGTATGACGCCATCTGCGTCAATATGGTGGACCGCTCCGCCGCTTCCTATGTCATCAACAAGGCGATGGATGCGGATGTGCCCGTCATATTCTTCAACCGGGAGCCGGTGGAGGAGGATATGAAGCGCTGGGAAAAGCTCTACTATGTGGGGGAGGATGCCAAGGAGTCCGCGGTTCTGCAGGGAAATATCCTGGTGGATCTCTATAAGGAAAACCCGGCAGGTCTTGATCTGGACGGAAATGGAAAGGTCAGCTATGTACTGCTCGAAGGAGAGAGCAGCCATCAGGATTCCCTGATCCGGACCGAATGGTCAATCCAGACCCTGAAGGACGGCGGAGTGCCGCTTGAGAAGCTGACCGGCGGGATTGCCAACTGGGACAGAAGCCAGGCATCGGCTCTGATGGAGCAGTGGATCGAAGAATTCCCCAAAGAAATTGAGTTGGTCATCTGCAATAACGACGAGATGGCTCTGGGAGCTGCCGACGCGCTGGAGCGCAGCCGCGATTCCAGGCAGGTTAAGATTGTCGGCATAGACGGGACACCGCAGGGATTGGAAGGTTTAAAGAGCGGAAAGCTGTTCGGAACGGTCCAGTGTGACAGCAAAGAGTATGCGGATGTCATTTTTGAGATGGCAGCGGCAGAATCACTCGGGCAGAATGTACAGGAAAAAGTGGAACTGAAGCAGGGGAAATATTATGAATGCAGTCAGATGGCGCTGACATACGAGTCTGTCAAATGAGGATTTAATTGAGGAAGGAGAACGCCGCCGGGACGGCCGGAGGGCGGAATGGTGAGGGGAGACTATGAGTCTTCAGTCCCGTTTGGAGGTTGTC
>CATWBR010000140.1 GCA_958349075.1 uncultured Clostridium sp. | reverse complement strand
TATAAAAAATCTTTTGTGTGATGGGTACATTACCGTTTGTGAAGACCCGGATAATGGGAGAAATAAACTGGTAATGATGACTGATGAAGGGCGGGCATATGCGAAAGTCCCGGTTACACACATCACGAAATCTGAGGATACAGCCATGTCCATGTTCACACCGGAGGAACAGGAGCAGCTAATCAGCCTTTCACGGAGATTTACAAAGAACCTGACGGATTTAATCAATGGAAGCGAGGACGAAGCATGATACTTAACACAGGAGGCAGAACGGACACTGTCCAGTATTACACGAAATGGCTGTTGAACCGATTGAAAGAAGGCTATGTGCTTTCGCGCAACCCCCTATTTCCAAACAAGGTAACCCGCTATGAGTTAACCCCGGATAAGGTAGATTGTGTCGTATTTTGTTCTAAGAATTATGAGCCGATACTAAATGATCTGACGGACATTAGAAGCAGATTCAACACCTATTTTCACTACACCATAACCGCGTATGATAAGAGCATTGAACCTGGTGTGCCGGCCATTGAAAAGAGTATGGAAACGCTGAAAAAGCTGTCTGCCATTGTAGGAAAGCAGCGTGTTGCCTGGCGGTATGATCCTGTGCTGCTGACAGAAAAATATACGGTTCAAACCCATCTGGAAACCTTTGAGAAGATGGCAAAAGAACTAGCTCCTTTTGTTGACCGCTGCATTTTCAGCTTTGTAGAGATGTATAAAAAGCTGGAAACCAATATGCCGGAGCTGATACCACTCACAGATATAGACAGGACCATCTTGGCAAAAGGTTTAGGAGAGATAGCCGCAAAACATGGTTTATACATTCAGACCTGCGGAACAAACGGTGATTATTCGCAATATGGGATACATTCTTCCGGGTGTATGACACTTGATATTCTTGGTGGTGCAAACGGTATTGTGTTCAGGGACTTAAAACATAAAGGAATGCGTGAGGGCTGCCATTGTATCGACAGCCGCGATATCGGTGCATACGACGCCTGTTTGAATGGCTGTAAATACTGCTACGCAAACAAGAACCCAAAGAAAGCATTTGAGAATTACAAGTACCACGATCCGGATTCACCGCTTCTTCTGGGTCATTTGAAAAATACGGATATCGTTCAGCAAGGAACGCAAAAGACATATCGAAAAGGCGGTATCACCTGTGGGCAGCAAAAACTAAAACTATAAAAAATAGACGAAATGGGATTTATTGAAGCGTCCGTAAATATTGTCTGAGTTTTTTACAGCGGATAGTAGTTAATAATATTCGCAATCGCCATCTTGCAGCCGGTATTGATGTAATGATGCTCCAATGAGGACTGAAAGCTGATGGAATCGTTCTCTGCCAGTTCATAGCGCTGGCCGTTTATTTCAATGATTATTTCGCCTGACTGAACAACCAGATATTCTAATGCCCGTGCGCGATGTCCGACAGAAATATATTTACATCCGGGATCTAACTCCAACTGAAACCATTCAAAATTGCGCTCTGCAGTGTTTGCATAGTAACAATAAGTTCGGTAAAGGCCATCTTCGCTCGTCTGTACCGGCAGAGTTGACTTACTGACAACGGAAGCAGAGCCGCCCAGGGAATCCAGCAATGCCGTATAAGGAACCTCCAATGCGTTCGCAACCTTCAAAATAGTATTAATGGTGGGATTGGCTCCGCCTTTTTCTAACTGAGAAAGCACTACTTTACTCAAGCCGGAATTTTGGGCCAACTGCCCCAGACTTAAATTTTTCTTTTCTCGCAACATTTTTATGTTTTTTGCAAGAGCTTCATTAATTTCCATACGCACCTCAAAAATATAATTTACGACTTGACGGTTTTAATTAACAAGCGTAAAATATAACTAACATTTTATTATTTATAATATCATATCTAGTGACAATCTACAAGAAAAATCAATTTTGAAGGGAGTGCATTTATGAAACTCGAACAGGCAAAGAAAATATCTCTTGGCGTATTCCCAACACCTCTCCAATATATGGAGAACCTGACAAATTATCTGGGGACCGGAAAACTTTACATTAAACGAGATGATATGACGGATGTTGGAATGTCCGGCAATAAGATTCGCAAACTTGAGTACATCGTATATGATGCGAAGGAAAAAGGGTATTCCACATTGCTGACATTCGGCGGTGTGCAGAGCAATCACGCCAGACTTACTGCGGCGGTCGCCGCGAAATGCGGCATGAAATGCATCCTCATGTTAAGCGGGGAAAGACCTGATTACTGCAGTGGAAATCTGGCATTGGATGAGCTGTTTGGAGCGGAAGTGTATTTTCTCGGTGGAAAATTTATGGAGCCGGATGAAGATGAGGATGCCAAAGTTGCCGGTATTGTAGAAGAGTACGAAAGACGCGGAGAAAAGGTATATAAAGTACCTGTGGGTGGAGATACGGAAGTTGCTGCCGCCGGTTATATTACCATGGTAAAGGAATTGATGGAACAGATGGAACGGCAAAAAATTAATGCACGCTATGTAGTGACCACGGTAGGCTCATCCGGAACTTTTGCAGGACTTTGGATCGGTGCAAAGTATTATAATGCGCCATTCGAAGTGATTGGTATTAGTATCGTGCCACCTGTTTTGTATGATATTCAATATTCTGTTGAGCATATTAATAAATACTGTGAATTCTATGATATGGACTTCCGCTGTAAACAGGAAGATTTGCATATCATCTATGATCGTTATGTAAGAAACGGATATAACATACCAGATAAAACAACCCGCGAGGCAATGAGGTTAATGGCCTCAAAAGAGGGGATTTTGATAGATCCTACATATACTGGTAAAATGTTTGGCGGTCTGCTCGAACTTCTTAAATCCGGCGAAATTCCGCCCGATGAAAATGTAATTATGCTTCATACGGGCGGCACTCCTGCTTTTTGGACAAAAGAACATCTTGATGCCGCCCAAGCCGAGATATGGGGCGCGGAGCACGGCAAGAAACTATATAACTAGTTAAAGACTGAGATATCTCATCTCAAATTCATCTGCCGTGACAGGCTGCGAATAGTAATACCCCTGTATGTAATCGCAGCCCATCTCGGTGAGTTCCCGCACCTGTTCGGCGGATTCAATCCCCTCGGCCACGGTCACCATCCGGAGCTGCCTGGCCATATTAAGGATACTTGCGACGATAATGTGTTTACGCTGTTCATTGGTCTTGTCACGGAAAAACATCTGATCCAGTTTGAGGATGTCTAAGGGAAGGGCCTGCAGCACATTCAGCGAAGACTGGCCGGTTCCGAAATCGTCCATGGCGCAGAGAAAGCCGTTGTCATTCAGTTTCTTGATAATTGTTGCAAAGTAGGCCACATCCTCCACAACCACACTTTCCGTAAATTCCAGTTCGATCAGGCCGCTCTGGATATGATAGCGGTTTTTGACCGAACAGTAGTATTCGATGAAATTCGGCTGGAGCATGGTAATTCGTGAAACATTGACCGACAGGACCAGCCGTTTTCCAATCAGGGGGAGCATCTTATTCAGGTACCGGCAGACATGTTCAAACATGTAGTGGTCTAAGTCCACAATAAAGCCGTTGCGTTCAAATAAATCCACAAATTCTCCCGGCATTGCAATAATAGTTCCATTTTGCTGCCAGCGGACCAGTACTTCGGCCCGAATGGACTGGTCCGGGGCGGTGCGGACACTGAGCTGGGGCTGGAAATACATCTCGAATTCTTCTTTTCGGATGGCCTCGTGCATGTTGGCCACAAATTCCATTTCCCGTATCTCTTTTTGCCGCATGGTATCGGTATAGAAGCCAAGGCGGCTTCCGGGCATAATTTTTATACTTTTTTGAGCCATATTGGCCCGGTTCATCATTTCACCAATCTGAAAGCAGGCGGTGTCGTCAAGCAGATAAACCCCGCAGGCAAGTTCTATATGGTGGCGTTTTTGATAAAGTTCCGGGCAATCTGAAATATGGATGCACATTTCACTGAAATACATCCCAAGTTCGGACGGATCGTTTTCATAGTAGAGGAGATAGATCACCGTATCCCCTGATATCCGGCAGAACACCTCGCCCTCACGGCAGACGGAGGCCAGATAATCGCTCCAATATTTAAGGATTCGGTCTCCGGTGTCATACCCATAGGCTTCGTTGATAAATTTGAACTTCTTTATATCACAATAGTGCAGGGCATATTTACGGCCGGGATTGTTTTTCAGGATATGCTCTGCCCTTAATTTAAACCCCTCGAAATTCAGACGGCCGGTCAATGGATCGGTATACTGGATTGTTGCCTTTTCTTCCTGAATTGTTAATCTCTGCACCGAAGCTGCAACATAGTCACCCAGTACTTCCAGGAGGAAAAGAGAAGTCCAGCGCTGTTTCAGGTTGCCCAGGCAGATCAGACCCACCATGCGTTCCCGGCAGATAATCGGCGCCAGACATAAATTGTGAAGGCCGTATTCTGACAGAAAACGGTAGCTTTCAGGATCACGGTCCGCAAGCTCATCCACGGAGCGGATCAGAATCAGCTTATTATTACCGATTAAGTGTCCCCAGCGCTCAAGCATCCGGAAATCCAATTGATCGATATAGGGAATGTCCGAGCCGCAGCCGCCAGTTGAGAAAAAGCGCACCGTCTCAATCGCGGTAAAAGAACGGATAAAGCCGGATTCTGCCTGAAAGTGATTTTTCAAATCTTCCAGAATCTGGCCAAATGCCTCCTCCGGCGGTTCCTGTTTTAAGAGACAGCGCATCCAGTGCATCATCAGGTTCTGCTGGTTCGCATTTTCGATCAGCACTTTTTTAGCCAGTTCCGGCTCGGTAATGTTAAGTGCGACTTCGATGCGCATTTTCCGGCCATTCCAGTCAAAAAGGCGATCTTTGATGAGAAAATTCTTATTTGCCGCCTGATTGTAATGTTCCCAGATATAATACTGTTCCGTGGAGAGGAGGGAGCTGGTACAGAATGGACAGGGAGAACTTCGGTTTTGGAGCAGTTCATAACACTTTCTTCCTTTACCGCCCTCCAGTACGCCTCCGCCTGTAACGTCTCTGCTGACGAGACAGAGTTCATAGGTCTCGGGATCGCTGACATAAAAAATGTCATCCGGATCATTCAACATGGTAATTTCGCTGAAGAGGACGGCGTATCTGCGCAGCAGAGTTTCAAAGTTATCTATCATCTCCTGATGTTCCTGTAACATGTATTTCACCTTTTCTTTCCTGGAAAGATTCTGAGCTTGCTGATGCGCCGGACCTCAGCGAGCGGAAAACCGGGCATAGCATACTGACTATGTGATGGCATAATGGTGATTATGCCATCAGGATAAACAGTTTAAGACGCGCTTTGTTATACGGGAACGTTAAATTTACAGAAATGCCACCGTATTTCAGATAAAAAGGCGCCAAAACAGACCGGCGTAGAGTAAGTCAAATCACTCCGGTCTGTTTTGGTGCTTATTTATTTTTTCGGGCGGAACACAGGAGCATTATCAGCGGCCGGATATTGCAAGATTGTATTTTTTTCCCGCATATGATAAGATATTCGTATGTAAATAGATCAGAACGAAAAGCAGCATGATGGCATAATCACCATTATGTTGTTTTTTTATGTCACACTCAGGACAAGATGCATGAGATCCAGTTGTTTTGCGTGTTCTTCTCCGGACTCCATTGTATAGATACGGGTAGTTGAGACGTTGGCATGTCCCAGCAGATCCGCGAGCCTGGATAAATCTTTTTCCATGGAGTAGTAGGTTCGGGCGAACAGATGGCGCAGGTTGTGGGGAAATACTTTACCAGGTTCCACGCCGGCGCTGTGGCAGAGGGATTTCATGTCCCTCCAGATATTATTTCTGTTCAACGGCCGTCCGTCCCGGGTACAGAAGATGGGGCCGCGTGTAATATTATTTTCCCTGCAGTAGCAGCGCAGGGCGCGGCAAAGTTCTTTTGTCAGGAAAACAACGCGGATTTTGCCTTTGCAGTCTACCTCGGCGCGTCCGGTGTAAAGTGAATTCACGGTGAGGTATCTGAGCTCCGAGACACGGATACCGGTGGCGCAGATGCTCTGCATTAAAAGGGAGAGCCGCCGGTTTCCTTTTGACTCGGCAGCCCGGACAAGACAGACATATTCCTCACGGGTCAGAACTTTTTCGGGCTGTAAAAATATTTTGCGCTGCATTTTAACCGGTTTTACCTTGCAGAGTGTCAAACCGCAGAAGTCCAGGTAGCCGTTGACAGCCGCCAGCATGGAATTGATACTGGCCGGCCTGTGGCTTTCGGCCAGACTCTCCTTCCAGTCCAGCACGGCAGTTTTATCGATTTCTTTTCCGCTGAGATACAGAAAAAACGCGCGAAGATCGCGGATATATTTTTCTATCGTATTAGAGCTGCGCTCCTGTTCGTACAGATAGGATGCATAGTCTTTTAAAGATGCCGGAGATACGGCTTGATGCATAAGGGTATTTGTGTCATGTTCCATCTTTTAACTTCCTCTCTTCGGTTTGATATTTGTTATTTTACCGAAAATGAGGTGATATAATACCCTGAAAATTGCATAATTAAAAATTCCATATTTTACCACGTCCCCCATAGGAATTATTAATATGAATGATTGAGATAAGATGATAAGACAGAAAGTAAGATGGAAGAGGCCATACGCCGTTATCGTGACGGAGTATGGCCTCTTTGTAAATGGATGCGGACATACCGCTATGTGTGGTTTAACAATTGAGACATTGATGAAGGGTAAGCAGCAGCTCCTCAATCTGTATGGGTTTGGAGAGATGACCGTTCATTCCAATCTGCAGTGATTTGCGGCTGTCCTCACTAAAGGCGTTGGCCGTCATTGCGATAATTGGGACGGTGCGTGAGTCTTCGCGTCCCATTGTACGCAGGCGTTTGGTGGCTTCGATTCCGTCCATGACCGGCATATGGATGTCCATCAGGATGGCATCATAATGGAATGCATCATGACCGGCAAACGTCTGGAGGGCGGTCTGGCCGTTTTCTGCTGTTTCCACGATAAAACCGTTCATCTCCAGGAGTGTCTGCGCTATTTCACGGTTCAGCTCATTGTCCTCCACGATTAAGAGGCGTTTTCCCTGAAAGCAGTCTGAGCGCATATCCTGCGGATGCTTCTTTACCAATGGGAGAGCATTGCTGTAAGAAAAGCTCAGGGTGAAGAAAAATTCCGAACCTTTGCCGGGGTCGCTTTTCACTTTCAGCATTCCGCCCATCATCTGGACAAGACGGCTTGAGATGGCAAGGCCAAGTCCGGTTCCGCCGTAACGGGAGGAGGTATCCCTGGCCGCCTGCTCAAAGGCATTGAAAATATTTTGCAGCGCTTCCGGGGCGATTCCGATACCTGTATCCTTTATGGAAAAATGGAGAGTCAGGTTATCCTTATCCTCCTGTACCGGTGTTACGCGCAGGGTAACGTGGCCCCCGGGCTCCGTAAATTTGACCGCGTTGCCGACGATGTTTAGAAGGACCTGCTCCAGGCGCAGTTTGTCTGCCAGAAGAGGCCGGTTATTCTTATATTCATTAATAATATCAAGGGTAAGATTCTTGCCCTCGGCCTGAGGATGCATCATTTCCTCCAGTGACGAGATGAGCAGAGACAGATTAATTGTCTCGGGATTCAGTTCCATCTTGCCGCTCTCAATGCGGGACATGTCCAGGATATCGTTTACCAGATTTAAAAGATACTGGTTGGAGGTGTCCAGTTTATCCAGGCACTCCAGAACCTTCTCCTTATTGCCGGCCATTGAGCGGGCAATTGCGGTCATGCCGACGATGGCATTCATTGGAGTCCTAATCTCGTGGCTCATACGGGACAGGAAGTCTGTCTTTGCCTGGCTGAAGGCATCGGCGCGGGCCTTCATAACAAAGGAAGGGACAATCTTACCCATCTCTGCCAGAACCCGGCGCTGTTCCTTTGTCCAGGTGTAGTCTTCCTGGCCGACTTCAAATCCGAGGGCGCCTATGAATACGCCATGGTTCCAGATTCCCGCATGAAGACAGGAAGGGAACGGGGAAATCTCCTTATTAGGGCATAATCCGTACAGGCCGTCCGAGCCGTAGCAGACGGCAGCCGCATCATAGTTTTCCTTCGTGATATAAAGGGGCTTGTTGAGGTGGAGGAATGCCTTGTCCCGGGCCCACTGATAGGTAAAATGGCAGGTCAGGAAAGCCGGATCAATTTCCAGCAGCGATACCCGGTCCAGATGGTAAGTCTTGCCCATCCTCGCAAATAACAGTGATACGGCATCCTCCAGATTATTTGCCTTGCCGAGCAGATCAAGGGCAAAGGAAATCAGGTTTTCCCCGCGCTCAGAGTCTTCCTGCTCAATTGTATTTACAATGTATTTCTCAGTATACAGGTTGGTAAGCATCACACCAAGCTCATTGGATGTGTCGAGGTAACAGGCGGCATGTCCGCGGCAGTTCTCCTTCACATACTTAAGCGTGCTTTCTGCGCAGCGGTAGAGGCCGCTGTATTCATTGACCACTTCGGTGGAGCACATTCCGATACTGACCGAAATGGGGGTGGAGCTGTCTGTCTGCGCCAGGAGGTTTTGCACCTGATCCGCAATGTGCGGGCCTATCACAGTGGCCTGCTTCTTATCGCAGTTCTTGATGAAGAGCATAAACTCATCGCCGCCGAGACGGATCTGGAGATCCTGTTCGCCGGTTGCGGCGCGGAGAACATCCGCTACTTCCAGCAGTACGGCATTGGCAAACGCTGTCCCCTCCTCCTCATTGAGCCTGGAAAAATCATCCATATCCAGGAGCATTATGACACAATTCTGTTCAACCGGCTTTGACTGCATGTATTCCTGGGCAAGCCTCGTGCCGGATTCTTTATTCCAGAGTCCTGTCAGGCTGTCACGGGATCTGGCTTTTTCCAGAGCAGAGGCCATGTCCTTTTCATTTGTTATATCCTCTATGATTCCCACCACAAAATCAGGTTTCCCCTTTTCATCCCAGCTTACGGTTGACATAATAACACGGCACCATGCGCCTGTGTTGGTCAGAAACTCGGAATTTGCCGTGCGGCTGCCCTGGTGGATGGCATCATACATCTGCCTGCAGGCAGAGTGGTAAGCGGGCAGGACGAGCTGTTCAAGGAAACTGTCGGGCATCCGATCATAACGCGAGTTACAGTGATAGTATTCGCAGGTACGCTGTGGAATCACACAGTTGCGGATATCGGGATAATAATAGAATTCACAGATGGAAGTATGCTCTAATGCTACTTTCAAAACCTCATTGCGGGCCTCAAGCTGGGCCGATAGTCTGTGATTCTGGAGAATCGCCTGTTTTTCATAATCGGCTGTAAAAAATACACTGTGATTTAAATGCTCATCCCCAATGTAATCATTCGCAACAGAGGAGGCATCCTGCAGGATGCGCGGATCAGACACATGGAGGGAAGTGACTTTCCAAACATGGTCCGTGAGTGTACAGGAAGCGCTTAACCTGGCTCTGAGAGTATAGGACGGTCCGTCGGGCACGGGCCTCATCAGCTTGACCTCAGACATGAAAATGGCGTGATCGGGAGAATCTGCCGCTTCACACGGGTGAATCAGTTCCATCATGTACGGCTCGGGATCACAGGAGATTTCTTTTATAAGAAGTTTTTCCACTTCCCGGATCCCGCAGAGAGCCGTATCGTTCCCAACACCGCTCCACAGTATGTTATCCGACAGAAACGAGAGTGCGTTTTGTATATTCCGGTGTATTAAATAAGCATCTAAAAAGTCCTTGACGGTCTTTTCTGCTTGGCCTTTTCGTGTGTCCATTCATATCCTCCCAAACCCGAAGCAAGACGGCTTCAGGCTGTGTTGTAAGCGGGCTTTTCAGTGTAGTAAAAGAGATTCTGTTTCTGCTCTAACAATACCATTTATATGACTATTTTGCAACGGATAAAAGCCGGTGGGAGGGAAATAAATGTTTTCCATTTAATTCCTGAAGCAGGCTGCAGGAGAAGCCTTTTTCGTGCCAATATTTCTTTTGGTTTAAGCACAGTAGCGGAGTGTTTCAGCATAATCCCGCCGGTAAAGAAGAAACAAAAATGCATAATCCGCACACTAAAATAAGAAAAACAC
>CATWBR010000139.1 GCA_958349075.1 uncultured Clostridium sp. | reverse complement strand
GTACATAATTATTGGTATAATGAAAAAAGCAATGTTCAGACCAGGCGGCATAAAATATGCCGGCTGAGGGGGAGTTTTGCCGCATGAGGCGGCAAGGAAAGGATGGTAATATGAATAAAGTTTTTAAAAGCCTGCCCGTCAGACTTCTGCTGGGCGTTGTCATCGGTATCCTGGTGGGACTGGTGGCAAATGAGGGAGTCATGCATGTCGTTGTGACTCTGAATTACATTATGGGGCAGATTATTTCCTTCTGTGTTCCGTTAATCATCATTGGTTTTATCGCACCGTCAATCACGAAACTTGGGAAAAATGCGTCCAGAATGCTGGGAATAGCTCTGGCGCTGGCCTATACCTCATCATTGGGTGCGGCTCTGTTCGCTATGGCGGCCGGCTATACGCTGATTCCCGGCCTGTCTATCAATCCCGTAGTGGAAGGACTGAAAGAACTGCCGGAGGTTGTGTTCCAGCTCTCGATTCCTCCTGTCATGGGGGTTATGAGCGCTCTTGCATTTTCCGTCATGATCGGCCTGGCAGCGACCTGGACGAAGGCGGTCACGGTGACAAAGCTTCTTGACGAATTCCAGAACATTGTCCTTGATATTGTCAAGAAAATAATCATCCCGATTCTGCCGGTTTATATCGCATTTACATTTTGTTCACTGGCATATGAAGGCTCAATTACAAAGCAGTTTCCCGTGTTTGTAAAAGTCATTATCATTGTAATGATTGGCCATTACCTGTGGATGGCGCTTCTCTATACATTAGGCGGCGCATATTCGGGAAAAAATCCGTTTAATGTTGTGAAAAATTATGGCCCGGCCTATATCACGGCAGTCGGCACGATGTCTTCGGCCGCCACACTGGCCGTGGCGCTGGAATGCGCAAGAAAGTCGGAACCGACCCTCAGGGACGACATGGTGGACTTTGGAATTCCGCTGTTTGCCAATATCCACCTGTGCGGCTCGGTCCTTACGGAAGTATTCTTTGTCATGACCGTCTCCAAGGTGCTTTACGGCACCCTGCCGGAGCTGTCCACGATGGTGCTGTTCTGTGCGCTTCTGGGCGTTTTTGCAGTTGGAGCGCCTGGTGTTCCCGGAGGAACCGTTATGGCCTCTCTCGGACTGATTACGGGAGTTCTGGGATTTGATGCCACCGGTACGGCCCTGATGCTCACAATTTTTGCTCTGCAGGACAGTTTTGGAACCGCCTGCAACGTGACGGGAGACGGAGCGCTGACTCTGCTTCTGACCGGATATGTGGAACGCCACAAAATCGAAAAACAAAAAATCAGCGTAGATTTGTAAGTATAACAGGAAGCGGATCGGAAAGGATCAGGCGGAGGCTTAACCGGCCCCGCCTGGTCTTCCTTTTTTTCAGGAAATGGGAAGCCGGAAGGATATGTGTCCATTTTGTACCCGGCAATTCCCCCTTCCATATTTTCTGACAAAATGATATACTGAGAACAGATTGTTCCATTTACAGACACTATCCATACTATCCCGCGGGGATTCCCTATCACAGTTTGACAGCAAGGAGAAATAAATTATGAAGAAACTGATTTCCTGGAATGTAAACGGCCTGCGCGCCTGCGTGGGAAAAGGATTTTTAGATATTTTTAAAGAGCTGGACGCCGATGTACTCTGTATTCAGGAGAGCAAGCTTCAGGGCGGGCAGATCGATTTGGAACTGGACGGTTATTATCAGTACTGGAATTATGCCGATAAGAAGGGCTACTCCGGTACGGCGCTTTTTACGAAGGAAGAACCTGTGTCCGTGACGTACGGCCTGGGCATTGACGAACATGATCATGAGGGACGCGTCATCACGGCCGAGTTCCCGGAATACTATGTTCTCACCTGCTATACGCCCAACTCACAGGATGGGCTGGCGAGACTTCCTTACCGGATGAAATGGGAGGATGATTTCCTTGCCTATCTGAAGAAACTGGAAGAGAAAAAGCCGGTGATCTTCTGCGGAGATCTGAACGTGGCCCACAGGGAGATCGATCTGAAAAATCCGAAAACCAACAGAAAGAACGCCGGTTTTACCGATGAAGAGAGAGGCAAATTTACGAAACTTCTGGAATCTGGCTTTATTGATACCTACAGACATTTTTATCCGGATCAGGAGGGCATTTATTCCTGGTGGTCCTACCGTTTCAAGGCCAGAGAGAAGAATGCAGGGTGGCGCATCGATTATTTCTGTGTGTCGAAGAGCCTGGAGGACAGGCTGGAGAGTGCGAAGATCCACACGGAAATCATGGGATCGGATCACTGCCCGGTGGAACTTATCATCAGATAACAGACGAAAGACACGGCCGCACCGGGATAAACGACCGCGTGCGGGAACAGCAGATTATAAAATGTCAGGAAGCATAATACCATGAATATACTTACAATAGAGCATTTGACAAAATCATACACAGAGCGGCTTTTGTTTGACGACACGTCTTTTTCCATCAGTGAAGGTGAGAAGATCGGCCTGATCGGAATCAACGGCACGGGCAAGTCTACCCTTTTAAAGATTGCCGCAGGACTGGAGGAGCCCGACCTGGGCACCGTGGTAAGAGGCCGGAATCTCTATATCCGTTTTCTGCCGCAAAACCCTGTGTTCGAGCCGCAGCTCACCGTCCTGGAATGCGTAATTAAGGAGAATGAGGGACATGAGCATAGCTGGGATCTGGAAGGCCAGGCTAAGAACATACTGACCCAGCTTGGAATTACAGAGTATGGAGCAGTTATTTCCACGCTGTCCGGCGGGCAGAAAAAGAGGGTAGCCCTTGCAAGCGTCCTTCTGTCCACAGCGGATCTGCTGGTGCTTGACGAGCCGACGAACCATCTGGACAGCAGCATGGCCGACTGGCTGGAGGAGTACCTGAAGAAGTTCAGGGGAGCTCTCCTTATGATCACCCATGACAGGTATTTCCTGGACAGTGTGTCCAACCGGATCGTGGAGCTGGACAGGGGCAAATTATACAGCTATCAGGCGAATTACGGGGGATATCTGGAACTGAAAGAGGAGCGCATGGCGATGGAAGAGGCCTCCGAACGGAAACGCCAGACCATCCTGAGGACGGAGCTTCAGTGGATCAGACGGGGAGCCAGAGCCAGATCGACAAAACAGAAGGGGCGTATCCAGAGATTTGAAGAACTAAGTGCAAGAAAGGGTCCTGAGGAGGACGGGGACGTGGAGATGAGCTCGCTGTCCAGCCGTCTGGGCAGGACTACCGTGGAAATCTCCCATCTGAGTAAGAGCTATGGTGACAAGATCCTTTTAAACGATTTTAACTATATCTTTTTAAAGAATGACAGGATTGGAATCATTGGACCGAATGGAAGCGGCAAATCCACGTTGATGAAGATGATCGCAGGCTGGGTGCAGCCCGATTCGGGAGAAACCGTAATTGGCCAGACCGTCAAAATGGGGTATTTTTCCCAGGAAAATGAAGACATGGACGAGAACCTGAAGGTGATCGATTATATAAAGAATGTTGCAGAGTATGTGAAGACGCCGGAGGGCACCGTGTCCGCATCCCAGATGCTGGAGCGCTTCCTCTTTCCGTCAAGTGTACAGTACACGCCGATTGGGAAGCTTTCAGGAGGGGAGAGAAGGCGGCTTTACCTGCTGCATATCCTGATGGATGCTCCCAATGTCCTGCTTCTGGACGAGCCGACCAATGACCTGGATATCAGGACGCTGACGATCCTTGAAGATTATCTGGATCACTTCCAGGGGATCGTGATAACGGTATCGCATGACCGGTATTTTCTGGACAGGGTGGTACGCCGTATCTTTGCTTTTGAGGGTGACGGCGTTGTGAAGCAGTATGAAGGCGGCTATACGGATTATCAGGCGGCTCTCGAAGAGAGAAGCCTGGAAGGGGACTCCGCAGCAGAAGGTAAAGCGGGCCAGACCGGCCAGGATGCACAGGCGGGCGGCCGCAAAAACTGGAAAGACGGACAGCAGCGGGAGAAGAAGCTGAAATTCTCCTACAAAGAACAGAGGGAATGGGAGACGATAGAGGAAGACATTGCCTCCCTGGAAGCGGCTGTGGCCGGGCTGGAGGAGGAAATTCTTAAGGCGGCCAGTGATTACAGCCGTCTGAACAGTCTGATGCAGGAGAAAGAAGAAAAAGAATCGCAGTTGGAAGAAAAAATGGAGCGCTGGATGTATTTAAATGATCTGGCGGAACAGATAGAAGCACAATAACCTCGGCCTATACGGCCGGATTGGAGATGGGCGAGTGAAGACAGGCAAAATAGAAAAAGTGCAAAACTGCCATGGTAATTTCCCTCTGGGAATTACAAAGACGGAAAATGGAGTCCATATCTGCACGGTGGCCTCCGGTGATAAATGCAGCCTGGTAATTTACAGAGACGGACGGAAGACGGGGACAATTCCGTTTTCACCCGAAGAGAGGACAGGCAAAGTATGGTCCATGGAACTCCGTGGGGAGGACTTTAAAGACCTTGAATACTGCCTGGAGACGGAGGAGGGGGAAATCCCCGACATTTATGGCCGGGAATTCAGCGGCCGGGAAAAATGGGGGGATTTGACCTCGGTGAGCCGCCCCTTAAGAAGCCGTTTTCTTTCTGACGATTTTGACTGGGGAGGCGACAGCCCCCTGAACCGTCCGTTTAATGAGACGGTTATCTACAGAATCCATCCCAGGGGATTTACAAAGCATGTCTCTTCCCGTGTGGAGGACCGCGGAACATTTAAGGCGGTTGCTGAGAAAATACCGTATATGAAGGAGCTGGGAATTACGGCAGTCGAATTATTTCCGCCGTATGAGTTTTCAGAGGTAATGATGCCGGACCAGTCGGACGGAAATCCCTACTGCAGCACGGAGCCGACAGGGAAACTTAATTACTGGGGATACGAGAAGGGCTTCTATTTTGCGCCCAAGTCTTCCTACGCATCGGGAGCCGGGGAAATGCCGGCGGCCGAGTTCTGCCGCCTTGTGAAGGAGCTCCATAAGAACGGATTGGAAGTGATTGTAGAACTGTATTTTACCGGAAAGGAAAGTCCGTCCATGATTCTGGAAGCGGTCCGCTTCTGGGTTTCACACTACCATGCGGATGGGGTTCATCTCTCCGGTTTTGCACCGGCGGGGCTGCTGTTATGCGATCCCTATCTTTCAGAGACAAAGCTTTTGGCGACGTCCTGGGAGCAGACGGAGAGCGCTGGGGAACGCCGGCTGGGAGAATACAACGACGGTTTTCTGACGGATATGCGACGTGTCTTGAAGGGAGATGGGGATCAGATTAATAATTTGATTTTCAGAAACCGAAGGAATCCGGCCGGCTGCGGCGTTATAAATTATATGGCGAATACAAACGGCTTTACGATGATGGATATGGTATCTTATGAGGTAAAGCACAATGAAGCCAACGGGGAAGATAACCGGGACGGAACCGATTATAACTTTACCTGGAACTGTGGGGCGGAAGGGCCCAGCCGCAAAAAGAAAATTATACAGATGCGCAGAAAGCAGCTCAGAAATGCTTATCTGCTATTGTTTTTAAGTCAGGGAACTCCTCTGATCCAGGCGGGCGACGAGTTCGGCGCAACAAAAGGCGGGAACAATAATTCCTATTGCCAGGATAATGAAGTCTCATGGCTTAACTGGAACTTTCTGGAAAGCAACCGTGATATTTATGAATTTGTCAAATATGTCATTGCATTCAGAAAGGAGCATCCCGTATTTCACATGGAGACGGAGCCGAAGAACACGGACTACCTTGTCTGCGGCCATCCCGATGTGTCATACCACGGTGTGAAAACCTGGTGCCCGGAGTTTGAGAACTTCCGCCGCCAGTTGGGCATTATGTACTGCGGTGAATACGGACAAAAGGCCGACGTAACGCCCGACGACTATTTTTATACGGCTTATAATATGCATTGGGAACCCCATGAATTCTCCCTGCCCAAGCTGCCGCGGGGCATGAAGTGGCATCTGGCTTTTAACACGGATGACGGCGGAAATAACGGTATTTACGGAAAAGGCGAAGAACCGGTGTTGAAAAACCAGAAACAGTTTGTCGTGCCGCCGAGAAGTGTGGTTGTATTTATCGGCTTAAAGAGAATTCAGAAGTAATTTGTTCGAAGCCTGCTGTTTTTAAGCGGGAGTGGACAGTGACATAATTTCGGGAGTGACGATGAGAAAAAATCAAAAACGGTTACTGAAAAACAGAATATGGACTGCAGCATTGGCAGCGGCGCTGGCCGTGCCGATGCTGGCCGGATTGGCCGCAGCAGGCGTGGGAACCGATGAGCCTGCTTCCGTACAGGCTGCGCAGGCGGAGGAAAATTCCGGCGCCGGCAGGGACGGAGCGAAGGCATTTGGCTCGGCAGAGGGGGCAGGGATGAGCGTGTTCTCCTTAGGACCCGGCTACCAGTCGCTGCCGTATTCCGACACCTATGGGGATTATCAGTGGTCATTACTCAACAGCGGCGTATTTAAGCTGGTGCCCAGCACAAAGATGCCTCTGGACAATGTTTTTCAGGGATGGCTGGGAAACCGGAACACCGGAGAGAACCGGCCTGGGCCTGCAAGGGAGAGCGACGGGACAACGCTGGCTCTGGCAGGAATTGATATTAATATCATACCTGCCTGGAAGAAATACGATGAAAAAAAGGATAAACGCCAGGTGATCGTTGCCGTAATCGATACGGGAATTGATTACCGCCATCAGGATTTGGCGGAGGCCGTTTGGATTAACGAGGATGAGATTCCGGGGGACGGAATCGACAATGACGGCAACGGATATATCGACGACGTTTACGGCTGGAATTTTTATTCCAACAACAACCAGGTCTTTACAGGATCGGATGAGGATCACGGCACCCATTCCGCAGGCACCATTGCCGCGGCGAGAAACGGGGTCGGAACGATTGGAATCTGCGATCCGGCGTATGTGAAAGTAATGAGTATCAAGGCGCTGGGAACACCTTCCGGAGTCGGTACGGCGGACAATGTCGCCAAGGCGATCCGCTATGCACAGGATAACGGGGCAGTGATTTGTAACCTCAGCTTCGGCACGAACAAGTACAGCGAAGAATTGTACCAGACAATGAAAAATTCAGGTATGCTCTTTGTTGTCGCGGCGGGAAACGGCGACAGTTCGGGCAATGGGTATAACATAGACAGTTCGCCGGTGTACCCTGCCAGCTTTGATCTCGACAATATCATTTCGGTAGCCAACCTACGGTTTGACGGCAAGATTGACCCGGCCTCTAATTTCGGCGTGACGAGTGTGGATCTGGCGGCTCCGGGCAGTTACATATTAAGTACGGTTACCGGCAACAAATACAGCTATATGAGCGGCACCTCCATGGCGGCGCCGATGGTAACGGGAGCAGCAGCCATGCTGTATTCTTATGATCCCGGTCTTCCCCTGACGGAGATTAAGGGGAGAATCTTAAACTCGGTGCACAGGCTGGAGAGTCTGTCCGGAAAAACGGCAACAGGAGGAATGCTGGATGTTTCGGCAGCCATAAATTTCTCTGATAATTAATTATGAGATGGTGAGAGAACGGATCTATGAAGCGACTTACGGAGGCGGAATTCAGAAATAAGATTACCTGGATGACTTTTATCCTGAGCTGCCTGGTTGTGATGATACACAGCTATAATGCGGACTTGTTTATAGAAGCGGAAGAAAGCGGACTGTTTGCAGAGGGCCTTAAGCTGGCGCAGAGTCTGGTTTCTCTTGCTGTGCCGTCGATTGCCGTGCCGGGATTCTTTATCATATCGGCCTATCTGTTTTTCAGGGGCATCTCCTGGAATGAGATACCGGGGAAGATGACACGCCGGGTAAGGAGCGTATTAATACCTTATATTGTATGGAATGCCCTCTACTACCTGCTGTTTCTGGTCGTGTCGAGAATTCCGGTCCTGTCTGCGGTGGCGGGGAAAGGAACGGTGACTTTCTCCCTTGAAAACCTGGCCGATGCCATCATTAACTATACATATAATCCGGTATTGTGGTACATGCAGCAGTTGATTCTGCTTATAGCCCTGGCTCCGGTGATCTATGTGATGATGGTGAATCTTTGGGCAGGGGCGGCGGCGATAGCCGTTATGCTGTATTTCCTCGGCCGGGCTACCGTTATTCCGGTGCTGAACCTGGATGCACTTTTGTACTTTTCTTCGGGTGCCTATATGGCGCTCCACGGCAGCAGATTTGTTGAGAAAAGGGACGGCGGCGGAGCGGCGTCATGGATCCTGAAAGAGGGCGCGGCCATAGCGGGCGTACTGCTCTGTATCTGGATGTTCCGGACGACTCACCGTTATGCGAACTTTTTGACCGCTGTCCTCTACGGCCTGCTGGCGCCTGTGACGATATGGATTGCACTGCCGTCGGGCAGGCTTCCGGCCCCTGCGCCCTGGATGAAAGAAAGTTTCTTCCTATATGCATTCCATTTCCTGGTGGTCAGGACGCTCAACAAGGCGGCTTCATTTGTCCTGCCCCATACGGCGGTTATGGCGCTTTTCATGTATCTGGCAGTCCTTGCGGCGGCAGTCCTGCTTGCATGGGGAACTTCGGAATTTCTGAAAAGAAAAATGCCGCCGCTCTGGAAACTGTTGAGCGGCGGCCGTTAATACGGATATTTAGCGGGGTGAGGATTCCCATCGGCCGGAAGCGCCGCAGGGAAGAATCAGTCCGCTTTCTGTTACGGGGAGTCCAAGTTCATCGGAGCGGACAATCCCTTTATATTTTGGCGACAGTTCCGTGGATAGCATATAGGTCAGCACGGAAGGGGCCAGTCCTGTTGTATAAGAGTTAATAAGGTAAAAAAGCGGTTCCTCCGACAAAAGCTGTGCGCACAGTTTGACAAAGGGGTGAATCGCTTCTTCGATCTTCCAGATTTCTCCCTTGGGTCCCCTTCCATAGGACGGAGGATCCATGATGATTCCGTCATAGCGGTTGCCGCGGCGGATTTCCCTCTCCACGAACTTCACACAGTCATCCACGATCCAGCGGATAGGAGCTTCCGCCAGCCCGGACGAGCGGGCGTTTTCCCTGGCCCAGTTCACCATACCCTTAGAGGCGTCCACATGGGTCACACCGGCGCCGGCTTTAGCGGCGGCCAGAGTTGCCCCGCCGGTGTAGGCAAAGAGGTTTAAGACTTTCACAGGTCTCCCGGCCTCCCGAATCTTATTCCCAAACCAGTCCCAGTTTGCCGCCTGCTCCGGGAAGAGCCCGGTATGCTTGAAACTGAACGGCTTCAGGTTGAAAGTGAGTCCCTTATACCCGATTGTCCACTGCTCCGGCAGATCGAAGAATTCCCATTCCCCACCGCCCTTGGCGCTTCTGTGATAATGGCCGTTCATCCTTTTCCATCCTTTATGTTCCCTTGGGGTGTCCCAGATTACCTGGGGATCGGGGCGGACAAGCAGATACTTCCCCCACCGCTCCAGTTTCTCTCCTTTGGAACAGTCTATTACTTCATAATCATTCCAGCCGTCGGCAATCCACATAGTTTTATTTATCCTTTCAATTGGCAGAGCCATAGTATTTACGATTCCTCAGATAATTATATCCGGTGGAGGTGGAGGTGTCAAACATAATTGGCAAAAGGAGAACGCCTCTATTCTGACGCCCGGCGGTTGGTCCTCCTTTCTCAAATTGTAATCAAATTGAAAGATAATTCTGCTTGAACATTTCCTCCGCCCCTGATAGAATGTATTGTAGAGTACTGTATACAACGGGAGGAATTTATATGAGGAAGAGAGGAATCACGGTCTTTGCCCTCTCCATGATGCTTGCATTGGGAACAGCGTCTCTGACTGCATACGCGGAAGGCTGGCAGCAGTCGGGATCTGATTGGGTTTATTACGATTCTAATAATTATAAGGTTACAAATGAGTGGAAGAAGGGCGCCGACGGTCTTTGGCGTTATTTGAATTCTCAGGGAGTAATGGCAGTGAATTCCTGGGTTGACGATGAATACTATGTGGACAGCAACGGTATCATGACGACGAATAAGTGGATCAAGCTTCAGAAGAAGAATCCGGGCTGGGATGAAGAGAATACAATTGTCTGGTATTATTTTGCCAATAGCGGCAAGGTGGTGACGGACGGCTGGTCCAAGATAGATAATAAATATTATTATTTTGACAGCGACGGAGCGATGCAGACCGGCTGGGTAGATGATGATACCTATTATAC
>CATWBR010000138.1 GCA_958349075.1 uncultured Clostridium sp. | reverse complement strand
CTCGCTGACGGCTATCCTCGGCACCATTATCCCGCCGATGTTAATTATCTCCGTCATCTCCATGTTTTACACGGAGTTTCGGACCAATACTTACATTGCAATTGCTCTTCAGGTCATGAGGGCCGGAGTTGCGGCTGTTATCATGGATGTAGTCTGGAATCTGGCCGCCAATGTCTGCAAAACAAGACGTTTCCTGTATATAGGAATGATGTCGGTCTCTTTTATCGCAACATTTTTCCTGGGCGTCAGCGCCATGGTTGTCATCTTAGTCTGCCTGGGTATCGGCCTTGCGGATCTTGGAATTACAATGAGAAAACAGGCAGGAAAGAGGGAGGAATCGTATGCTGCTGATTAAATTATTTTTAAGTTTTATCCAGGTAGGGCTTTTTAGTGTAGGCGGTTTAATGACCCTGGAGGAATTCACCGACTTAATCACCATCGCAGAAATGACACCCGGACCAATTTCCATCAACTCCTCAACCTTCGTGGGTATGAGACTTTCAGGGCCCTTTGGCGTAATTCTCTGTACGCTGGGCTGCATTATACCGTCGTTCATCATCTGTCTCACACTGGCACACTTTTATTATAAATACCGCAGTTTTTCAGGTGTACAGACCGTGCTCGGCGCGCTGCGTCCGGCCGTTGTGGCTCTGATTGGTTCGGCTGGACTCTCTATCCTGCTGCTCGGTCTTTTCCAGTCCGGACTTCAGGGCATAAGGCTTGAAAATTTCCACATAATTGAATGTCTTCTTTTTATCGGGGGCTTATATCTGCTCCGGAAAAAGAAAGCCGGTTCCATTTCCGTAATACTCGGAAGCGGTGTTGTGGGAACCGTCATGTACCTGGCTACCGGCCTTGCACTTTAAATAAAGATAACAACGAAAAGCACGCTTCGCGAACTTTTCATTGCCACTCAACAACAAAAATCTGTGCATCAGGGCTGAACCGATGCACAGATTTTTATAAACTGCTCCATGGATTGCGAGATAAATTTATTTTTGTGGTAAATCAGTTTGATTTTTCTCTTCATCTGGATATTTTCTACATTCAGGGCATGAACCTCTCCGCGGGCTATTTCCTTTTCAATCACCAGCCTGGACAGGATGGCAATCCCCTCACCGTTCATCACCGCTTTTTTTATGGTCTCTGTATTACTGCAGCTCCATTTGTTTTTCATCCTGACTTCATGTTCCAGCAGAAACTGTTCAAACTGGTTGCGCTCCACGCTTCCCGTTTCCCTTGAAATCAGAGCGTGGTCCGCCAGTCCGCCCAGCGTAATGTCGGGATGGTTGAAAAGCTCGTGTTCCGGCCCTACAACGAGCATCAGCTCATCGTCACAGACGTCTTTTTTCACCAGTTCCCCGCTTCTCACGATTCCCTCTACCACTGCAATATCCAGTTCACTTCTCTGAATCATCCCCTCTATCGCCGCCGTATTGTCCACAATAACCCTGACATCAATGCCGGGAACCACTTCCTCCAGGCTCTTTATAAGCGACGGAAGCAGCCTGGTCCCGACGGATACACTGCCTCCCACACGTATCATATTTCCCGCGGAGGTATCGTTTAGGAATCCCTCCATATTTTCGAAAGAGTCAATGATATGACGGGCATAGGGAAGCAGCTTCCGGCCCGTTTCCGTAATATAGATTCGCTGTGACAGGCGCTCAAAGAGCTTCACATTATAGTAAGTCTCCAGCTCCCGCACCGCCTGGCTGACGGAGGGCTGTGAAATGTGCAGCCTGTCGGCCGCCGCCCTCATCTTCCCACAGTCCGCAACCGCTACAAATATCTGTAAATGTCTTATCGTCATATCATCTTCTCCTCTGCCGTCAGATTAGTTACCACGTATTTTTTTCGGCATTTTCACCGAGGATGTGCAGGTCCATACTCCCGGAACGGAATCCTTCCAGGTCCAGCGTAATATAGCAAAATCCCAGTTCTTTCAGCCTTTTACAGACCTCATCCCTCTTTTCCACGGCAGCCGTCATCTGATCCGGATCCAGTTCCAGACGGACCGTGTCCCGATGCAGGCGCAGCCGGACATTCCCCCGGAATACGGTGCGCAGATATTCTTCTCCCGCCTCTATTTTCCTGAGAACTTCGTAGTCTAACTTTGCTCCGTAGGGCAGACGGGTCGCCATGCACGGTGTCGAGGGCCTGGATGCAACCGAAATAGAAAGTTCCGCGGCCAGCTCCTTGACCTCTTTTTTTGTGATGTGGCACAGGGCAAGGGGGCTGATGATTCCAAGTTCTTTAAGCGCTCTGATGCCGGGACGGTATACATGCATATCGTCCTCATTCGTTCCATCCAGTATGCAAGTGATGTTCTTTTCCCGGGCAAAATAAAGTAGCGTCGTGAAAAGATGCTTTTTGCAGAGATAGCAGCGCTCGGGAGGGTTATCCCCCATCCCCTCCATCTGGAGTTCATCCACCTGAATCACGATATGCTCCGCCCCCATCTCATCCGCCACTCTTTTTGCCGTATCCAGATCACAGGCAGGGTGGAGCATTGTGTTAAAAGTCACCGCATAGACGGGATTACCGTATTTTTTTCCACTCTCACAGGCCAGCTTCAGCAGAAGGCTGCTGTCTACCCCGCCGGAAAAAGCGAGGCAGACAGGAACTTTTGCATATTCATCCATCATCTGTTTTAATCTGTCCGTGTTCCGTTTTGATTCACTCATTCATTTCTCCTTTAACCGGTCTTACGCCGGTATACGGTTTACCGTTGTTACCGTTCACTCCGTGTACCGCCGGTTTTTGCATCCTCTTTCAGCGCATGGTAAACTTCCGTAAAAGCAAGTCCCTGCTCGCGGCAGATTCTCCGCACACTCTCATATTCGGGATAGAAGTATTCCGTACCGGCGGCATGGCTGACCTTCACATCGGCGGCGCCATAGCGCGTTTCCACCCGTCTGACTTCACGTTCCAGCACGGTGCGCTCCACAGGCCAGCGGCGGATTCCTATCGTTGTTGTATGGGCGAATACGGCCGCCTCCATTGCTTCCCTCTTATCATCGGTGCAGAGAATGCGGAGCACATAGGCGGGACGGTTTTTTTTCATGTAGGCCGGGGTATACCATACATCCCTCGCCCCTTCTTCCATCAGGCATTCCATGACAAAGCCCAAGGCCTCACCCGTGCAGTCGTCCATGTTCGTTTCCAGAATCCAGAGTTTTTCCTCCGTATTCCGCCTTTTATCTTCCGTAGGGCGGATCAGCATTGCCCTCAGGATATTGGCATTTTTAAAATCTTTATTTCCGGCTCCAACGCCTATCTTTTCGATTACATAATGTTCCGGCAGCTCTTCCTCTGTGCGGAGTGCGGCGGCGATCGCGGCGCCGGTCGGGGTCACCATCTCCCCGTCATTGTCCGTCAATTTCAGCTCCAGTCCATGTTCTGCGGCAATGTTGGCTGTGGCCGGAACCGGAACCGGCATCACTCCGTGCTGGCAGCGGACATAGCCTTTACCCTCCGCCAGGGAGGATACAGCCACTTTTGTCACCCCCAGATCGTGGAGGCATACCGCCACGCTGATGATATCCACGATGGAGTCAACGGCTCCCACCTCGTGGAAATGTACCTCTTCTACCGGCAGTCCATGCGCTTTTGATTCTGCTTCCGCTACGATTAGGAACATCTTTTTCGCAAGATCTTTTACGGACTCCCCGGCATTCATCCGATCGATGATTGAGAAAATATCGTGGATGTTTCTGTGAATGTGGGGATGGGTGTGATCATGAGCGTGGTCATGAGTATGGTCGTGCCCATGGTCGTGCCCATGCTCATTTCCATCCTCGCCATGGCTATGATCATGCCCGCCCGCCGCTTCATTCTCCAAATGCACATCAAAGTCATAGGCATCGATACCGCATTTCAGTTTTCTCCCGAAATGCAGGTGATACCCCTCCACTCCCAGACTCTGGAGCGCATCCTCCAGAACTTTTCTGCTGGCTCCCAAATCCAAAAGGGCCCCCACCGTCATATCCCCGCTGATACCGGAATAGCACTCCAGATACAGCCATTTTTCCTCGTCATTATGGTTTGTATTTCCCCTCATTGTTCTCCATCCTTCCTTTGTCAAATCCCGTCTTCGTGCCCGTTCCCGACCGCCAGCCTGTTAATCTGGGCCGCAAGGTATCCGGCGCCGTAACCATTGTCAATATTGACCGTCGAAATGCCGTTGGCGCATGAATTGAGCATGGTCAGCAGTGCCGACAGTCCGTGAAAGCTGGCTCCGTAGCCGACCGATGTCGGAACTGCGATAACCGGATTTTCCACCAGCCCGGCCACAACGGTTCCCAGGGCGCCCTCCATGCCCGCGATGGTAATGACACAGTTCGCCTTTGTAATCTGCTCACGCTTGGAAAGGATCCTGTGTATCCCGGCAACGCCGACATCATAGATTCTGTCCACCCGGCATCCAAAAAATTCCGCCGTCTGGGCCGCTTCCTCCGCAACGGGAATATCGGCCGTTCCCCCCGTACAGACGGCAACACAGCCTTTTCTCACCTTGCCCTCCGGCTCTGCCTTCAATACGCGGGATACAGGGTCATAGACAATCTCAGGAATTTTTTCCCTGACCAGTCCGTACTGCTCCGCCGTGGCCCTTGTCCCCATCACCTCGCCGTTCTCACGGTATAATGCGGCAAATATCTCCGCCAGATACTGATCCGGTTTACCCTGGCAGAATACGGTCTCCGGAAATCCGGACCGAAGCTTTCTGTGCAGATCCAGCTTTGCATAACCTAAATCTTCATATGGAAGGTTCTTTAACATCTCCTCCGCCTCCGGAGTGGACAGCGTTCCCGCCTTCACCTGTTCCAACATCATTCTTACGTCCATTTATTCCTCCTGTATCCAACGTGCCGCCGCACACATTACTGCACTAACCTTATCTTTCTCGTGCAGACTCTGTCCGTCAGGCTGTCGGAATGGCTGACCACCAGCATTCCGATTCCCCGTTTTTCTGTCTCCTCTATCAGTGCATGCCAGATAGCGCTCTGAGTCACCATGTCAAGCATCGTTGTTATCTCATCCGCCAGCAGAATTTCCGTGCCCTCGCCGAGAGCCCTTGCGATGCAGAAGCGCTGCAGCTCGCCGCCCGAAAGCTCCGAGGGAAAGCGGTCAAGCCATTCCTGCTTTATACCCAGTTTATCCAGTAATTCCGCAGAAATCCGTCCCCCCTCCTTTAAAACATGCGCCATCTTCCAGCGCGGGTTTACCGACTGCTCCGGATGCTGCCATATCATCTGGACAGGCAGTCTTCCCTTGAAGCTTCCAAGTTCCATTCCGTCAAGCAGGACATGCCCTGAATCCGGTCTCTCATAGCCTGCCAGAATTTTGCAGAACGTGGTCTTTCCGAACCCGCTGGGCGCCGCAATTCCGACACGCTCCCCGCTCCCAACCGAGATGGACACCCTGTTTAAAATCTGACGGCTGCCGGTATCATAGCAAAATGAGATATCTTTCGCCTCCAGTTTCATCGCTTCACCTCCGAACGCGTCATTTTCCCGGCTCCCTGTACCGGTACTTCAATTGCGTGTGCCTGAACCGCAAATCCATGTTCCGGCATGGCGTAGTAGAGCGCCTTTGTATAGGGATGTGCGAGCTTCTCCGGGCTGTTAAAATCCTCCGGCGTTACCTCATCTATAATCTCTCCCTCATAGAATACCATAATTCGGTCTGCCGTTTCCAGTGCCAGTTCCAGATCATGGGTAATAAACAGGACAGCGGCGCCCTCACCGGCAATCTCCCTGAAATGCCCCATGACACGCCTGGCCGTATTCAGCTCCAGGCCGGGGGTCGGTTCGTCCGCTATCACCAGGCGCGGATTCTCCATCAGGGCTGACGCTATCAGCACGCGCCTTGCCATTCCTCCCGACAATTCAAAGGGATAGAGTTCCTCCGCCGTCTCATCCAGGCCGAAACGCAAAAGCAGATTCCTGCATCTTTCCCTCGAAACGCCGTCTTTTTTTCCTTTTCTTATCTGTTCTCCCACTCTCATCAGAGGATCCAGATAGGAAACTCCCTGGGGTACCAGGGCAATCTCACTTCCACGAAGTGCTTCCAACCGCTTCCCGGTGAGTGGTTCCCCTTTGTACAGGATTTCCCCGGAAACCAGGCAGTTGTAGGGCATGATACCGAGAATGGCATGGGCCAGCAGGCTTTTTCCCGAACCGCTGGCTCCCACAACCGCCGTCATCTCCCCTTCGTGCAGAGTGAGGTTCATATTCTTAACCGGCTTCAAAGTCCGGCGGCTGAGCCCTTTCCCATACTGGGTAAATGAAATTCCCAGCCCGCGGACCTCCAGTATTGTTTCTTTCTGCATATTACTTCCTCCCTGTCACGGTTTACTGTTCGCACCTGCGAAAAACAGCATGCCGGATATACGCTTTTGCACGCTCTGCACCCGGTAACCCGGCTTACTCATGTGCGCTTCCCGGATCCAGCAGGCCGCTTATGCTCTGCCCCAGCCCCTGGAAAATGAGCACCGTCGCCACCAGGGCCGCTCCCGGAAATACGGCCAGCCACCATTTTCCTGTGATCAGATACTTCATACTCTCTGAAAGAATAATTCCGATGGCCGGTTCCTCCGGCGGAAGGCCAAAGCCCAAAAAGGTGATGGACGCCTCATGCAGGATAGCATGCGGAAACATGAGTACCAGGCCCGTGAGGAACTGGGGAACCAGATGCGGCACCATATGTTCTGCCGCTATCCTCCATCTTCCCATTCCAAGCCGTTCCGAAATCTTCACGTACTGGCTGGCCTTAAGCTGAAGGACCTCGGCCCTGATTAGCCTGGCCAGGGAGGGCCAATGAGTCAGCGCAATACCGATGGCCACTCCTGTAAAACCCTTTCCGCAGGCGAATGAAATCAGAATCAGTAAAAGCATATGGGGGATTCCCATCATCGTGTCAATCAGTCCCGACACCGCCATATCGGCCGCCTTTCCCAGCACCGCGGCGGCCGTGCCCAGAACCAGGGCAATCACCGCGCTGGACGCAGCCGTTACGACGCCGAGGCGGATACTCATAGAAAGTCCGGCCACCGTCCGTTTCAGCATATCCCGCCCCAGCCAGTCGGTGCCGAAGAGATAGTCACTGCACGGTTTTAAGTTCTTTCTGGAAAAATCCGTCACCAGCGCGTCGCTCTCCCAGAGATGCCCAAAAACCGCAACCAGAAGGAGAATCAGGGAAAAGGCGAAAACAGCGGTCAGGGTTTTGGCTCTTCTGTTATTCATAGAACCTCCCCCTTTCCTGCCGCTCTCTTTCTGTCCCGCTTCATTCTCGGATCTACGGTGTAATAGAGCAGGTCGGCGGTAAAGTTACCGAGGAATACGACGGCTGCACTGATCAGGGTGATTCCAAGGAGCAGCGGCACATCACTCCCCAGACCGGCCGTAATAGCCGCCTGCCCGAGTCCCGGATAAGAGAAAACCTGCTCCACGAGAACGGAACCGCCAAATATCTCGCTGATGGAAGCAAACTGAAGCGTGATGACGGGCAGGAGGATATTCCTGAGACCGTGCCGCCTCACGGTCTGCCACTGAGACTCTCCTCTGGCCCTGGCATAAAAAATGTAGTCGCTCTCTAAAACCTCTATCATTTTGCTCCTGGTGTGCATGGCAATATTGGAAACCCCGGTCAAACCGAGCGTCAGCGCGGGCAGTGCGGCATGGAGGAGCCGGTCGCCGAGCGTCACCTCCGATGCGGCAACTCCCACAGGAACACTGAAACCGATGGGAAAAATGGGGAACTGGATGGCAAAGACTAAAAGAAGCACCAGAGCCAGCCAGAAAGCGGGAGTGCCGGCGATTACCATGCAGTATGCAGTCACCGCCTTATCCTGCCACTTTCCCTTTTTCATACCCGCCACAACGCCGAGGACCGTTCCGGCGACACCCGAAAAAATCCAGGCGGACACCATCAGCCAGGCGGAATTCGCAAATTTCTCCCCGATGACCTCTAAAACCGGTCTGCGGTAGAGCAGGGAGGTGCCGAAGTCGCCGCGGCAGATGCCGGAAAACCAGTTTGCAAACCGCTCGCCGGCCGGTACCGCTACACCCCAGTATTCTTCCAGCCTCTTAATCTGTTCCTCCGACATGGAGCCGAGCGCCGCCTGCCCCACATTCGTTTTCAGCGGATCCACGGGCGAAATGGAAATCAAAAAAAAGGCCGCTGCGCTCACAGCCAGCAAAAGTATCACCATCCGTATCAGGCTTTTTGCCACAAATGTACCATACCGTCCAGTCACTGTTTTCTTCCCTCTTCCTGTTCATCCCGGCAGGGAATCCTGTATGACGTTTTGCCGCGCCGCCGTTTCCGGCTAAGCTGCGGATCGCCATTCAGAATTCCCTCACCGGGATGGATGCCTTATCACTGTTTTTTATTTTTTATTCCCAGCTCCACTGATCCACATTGTTTACGATAGACCAGCCGTGGCCGTGGGGGTGGAGTTTCTGCTCGGCCACATGAAGGCCGTCCCTCTCCCAGTAAAGATGATCGATATTCACAAGCCAGATCCACGGAATATCCCCCTCCTGTGTAATGCCTGTGGTTCCGTCCCACTGTGCTTTTTTCCAGAGTTCCAGGGAACCTTCCAGATCCGTGCTTGCCAGAGCCTCATCCATGTACCCGTCAACCGTCTCATTGGCATAGGGTGAGTAAGATGCAAGTCCCGTATCTTTCATCGTGTGGTATATATTGTAGAGTTCCATCGGAGTATGAGCTCCCCATCCCCACAAAAGCGGCTGTGACTGTGCCTCATCATAGGCCGTATCCCAGCCTGTCCCCCGTGAGGCGGCATTAATGCCCAACTCTTTTAACTGGTTGGCCGTATCCGCCGCCAGGGCCTGTCTGACAGAATCATCCGCCGGATAGATAAATTCAATCTCCGCTTTCACTCCATCCTTCTCCCTGATTCCGTCCGCGCCTGTCACCCATCCCGCTTCATCCAGCAGCTTTGCCGCCGCTTCTGGATCGTATGAAATCTGTGCATCACCGTTGTACCATGGCATCTTGTCGCAGACGCTGAACGCCGGGCTGCCATATCCGTTTAAAACGTTTCCTATCATCTCTTCCCTGTCGATTGCCAGGTTGATTGCCCTGCGGACCCTTACATCGGCAGTAAAATCATTACCGACCGTAAGGCCGTCTATCTCCGTCTTCGGTATTGCCGGAAGATTGAAACCTCTGTTGTCAACCGTCTCGCAGGAAAGCAGGTTATATCCCGCCGTCTCCTGATCGGTGTAGGAAGCGGCTGTGTAGGCCAGATCAACCTGTCCCGCTTTCACTGCTGCAAAGGCGGCGTCCTCATCCATAAAAAGGACGGTCACCTGTTTCATCTTAGGCGCCTCCCCATAGTAATCCGGATTGGCCTCCAGAATGACCTGCTGCCCTCTGTCCCACTGTTTAAGGATATACCGTCCTGAACCAATCGGATTACTTCCGTAATCGGAACCGTAGGCATGTTCCGGCACAATTCCCGTAATGGCCATCGTGTAAGGCCAGATGGAATATGGACGTTCCATATGGAAGGCAACCGTAGTCCCATCCACCGCCTCGGCGCTCTCAAGCATGGTAAAATCGTTGACGGAACTCGTTTTCTTAAGTGTATTATAGGTGAATGCAACGTCCTCCGCCGTCAGAGGCTCCCCATCCGTAAATTTCACATCGTCGCGGATGGTGACGGTCCATGTCATTCCGTCGTCCGAGGCCTCCATGGAAGTTGCAAGGTCGTACCCAATCCCCAGCTCCGGTGTGGTCACGGTGAGGGTGCTCTGGATCAGAGGCTCATGGACATGCTCTCCCGCTCCCCAGCCATATGCTGGGTCAAACCCTGATTCCGGCTCGGAATTCGTCGTCATCACCACCACGACGGAATCCTTATCCGCTACTGTTCCCGTTTCCTGTGCCTGCGTTCCGGCCTCATTTGTCTCTGCTGCGGTTTCGGAGCTTGACGCAGAACCGGAGCATCCCGTAAGCATCAGCCCTGCCGCGGCAGCAACAGCAAAAAATGCAGTAATCTTTATTTTTTTCATTACCTTTTCCCCTTTCAATCCGTTTCAATTTGAAAAAACTCAATTGTTAAAATAATTTTCCAGAAAAAAATACCAGAAAAGACTCTGCCCCTTGAGGACAAAAATACCTTCCTGGTATAATTTCATATTCCAATAT
>CATWBR010000137.1 GCA_958349075.1 uncultured Clostridium sp. | reverse complement strand
ACTTTTTCTGCCCGGATTCCCCACCCGCGACAACCTCCAAACGGGACTGAAGACTAACAACCTTCCCCTCACCATTCCGCCCTCCGCCCTCAGGCCGTCCCGGCGGCGTTCTCCTTTCTCAATAAAATCCCTCTCTTGCAATCTGTCGGGGTATCTCTTATAATGGAAATGAAAAATTAAGAGATTGCAGTACAATCACACAATCGGGTAATAATAAATGGAACAGAGAGAGTTAAGGGAGGCCGTAGCATGAGTAAAAGGTGTATTGGCGTAGACGTAGGCGGGACCACGGTTAAGGTCGGAATGTTCGAATTGGACGGGACACTGGTGAAGAAGTGGGAAGTGCCGACCAGAAAAGAGGAAAACGGAAAGTACATCCTTCCCGATGTGGCGGCATCAATCCGGAAGGTTTTAAATGGACAGAATATTGCCCTGTCCGATGTGGCGGGCGTGGGACTCGGAATCCCGGGGCCGGTGCTTCCAAACGGCTATGTGGAAGTCTGTGTCAATCTGGGCTGGCATGATATGAACCCGCAGGAAATCCTGAGCGGTCTTCTGGACGGCATATCGGTAAGGACGGGCAACGACGCCAATGTGGCGGCCCTGGGAGAGATGTGGCAGGGCGGCGGTAAAGGATACAGTGATATCGTCATGGTGACACTCGGGACAGGCGTCGGCGGAGGCGTTATCATTGATCAGAAGATTATACCGGGAAAACACGGCCTGGGAGGCGAGATAGGCCATATGCGGATTCGCGAGGGGGAGAAAGAACAGTGCAACTGTAAAGGATACGGCTGTGTAGAGCAGATTGCATCGGCTACAGGTATTGCCCGGGAGGCGAGGAGGCTCATGGAGAAAAGCGGCGCGGATTCCGCGATGCGCAAATTCGGCGGCCGCATTTCGGCAAAGAATGTAGTGGACTGCGCCAAGGCGGGAGACGCCCTGGCCCTGGAAGTGATGGAGACTGTGTGCTATTATCTCGGCTGGGCGCTTGCCATCGTGTCAATGACCGTAGATCCGGAAGTATTTGTTATCGGCGGAGGCGTTTCAAAGGCCGGTACTTTCCTGACGGACAAGATCCGCAAATACTATGAGGAGTATACACCGATTTCAGAGAACAAGGCCGGAATTGAACTGGCAACGCTGGGTAATGACGCCGGAATCTATGGCGCCGCAAGGCTGATTCTGGACTGATTACAGTTTAAGAACAGCCGGGTCTGAGCATAATAATGGACATAGAGAGTTACTGTTCACACAAGATGTACTGCGTGAGGCATTTTAACCATAGAGAGGCCGGATAAAAACCAGGGTGATTCAGACAGGAGTGTTATTATGGAGAAGACTTTATATTATAACGGAACGATTATCACGATGACCGGAAGTGAACCTGTTATGGCGGAAGCTGTGCTGACGGTCGGAGGCCGGATTCAGGCCGTGGGTCCCCTTAAAGAGGTGAGGGCCATGGCGGAGGATCCGGTTTTAAAGGACTTAAAGGGAGCAGTGATGCTCCCTGCATTTATTGATCCCCACAGCCATATCACGGCGATGGCCAGGGTGCTGTCGTATGCGGTGCTTCAGGATGCAGACAGTTTTAACGGCATTCTTTCTATCCTTAAGAAATTTAAAGAGGAGCGGAAGCTGGACGCCGGAGACTGGATTATCGGGACGGGGTATGATCATAATAAACTGGCGGAGGGTAGGCACCCCGACCGTTTTGTGCTGGATGCTGCATTTCCCGATAACCCCGTGATGATAAGCCATGCCAGCGGCCACATGGGAGTTGTCAATACGCAGGCTCTTGAGAGGATGGGAATAACAAAGGATACGGAGAACCCGGAGGGAGGCCGGATCGGCCGGACCGGGAACGGCGCCGGGGATAGTCAAACGGGAACCGGTAATGCGGACGGCGCGGGCGGTTACGGGGAGCCGGACGGCTATCTGGAAGAGACTGCATTTACCGGTTCATCTTCCGTGATCCCGGAGCCTGGCATGGAACAGCTCGCAAGGCAGTTGGAGGCCGCGGAGCAGCTCTATCTGAGCCACGGAATCACGACGGTACAGGACGGACGCACCCGGAGTGATGAGTGGAGACTTTTGGAATATGCGGCAGAACATGAACTTCTGCATGCCGATGTGGTGGCATACGCGGCGATGAATGACGCTCATGAACTGACGGAAGAAAATCCTGATTATACCGGCCCGTATCATAACAATCTGCGCATCGGCGGTTATAAAATTTTTCTGGACGGCTCTCCGCAGGGGCGGACGGCCTGGATGAGCAGCCCGTATGAGGGAAAGCCGGAGGGCTATTGCGGATATCCGATATTTAAGGACGAAGAGGTCAGGGCATATTTTGAGACGGCGTTCCGGGAAGGGCGGCAGCTTCTGGTGCACTGCAATGGGGACGCCGCTGCGCAGCAGATGATAGATGCCTGCGGACAGGCAGTCCGGGAGACGGGGATCGATCCGGCGCAGATACGGCCGGTCATGATCCACGCACAGATGGTGAGGGCAGACCAGCTCTCACAGATGGCGCAGCTTTGCATCACCGCATCCTTCTTTACGGCCCATACCTGGTACTGGGGAGACGTACATCTGAAGAATTTCGGGGAAGCGCGAGCCCTTAAGATAAGCCCGGCAAGAACGGCCATTGATGACGGGGTCAATGTGACCTTCCATCAGGATTCACCGGTGATTCAGCCCGACATGCTGGAGACAGTCTGGTGCGCGGTAAACAGGATCAGCTGCGGGGGACATCCGATGGGAGTGATGGAGCGCGTTACGCCCTATGAGGCCCTGAAAGCGGTGACGGCCAACGCGGCATACCAGTACGGGGAGGAATCGGATAAAGGCACAATAGAGCCGGGGAAAAAAGCGGATTTCGTCGTTCTGTCGGCAAATCCGTTGACCGTACCTCCAATGGAGATTAAAAAAATCCGTGTTCTTGAGACAATTAAGAGTGGAAAAATTCTGTATAAAGGGATATAAGCGGAATCATTTATTGCCAGGCAGCCCGGAGGGTTTCTCAGACAGGGAAGCGGTTACAGGGAAACGGTGAAAGAAAGACGATTAAAATGAGGAGACCCCGGAGCCGTTAGGCTGCCGGGGCAATTATGAAAAATCTATGTGCAAAATCACCATAAAAGTAAGAAAAAAATAAAATTTCTTATGCTTTTAGTATAAAAATCATATGTGAATAGATTATGAACAACCTGTTAACAGATTATGAAAGATAGGGAATAAAACACGCTTGGGAACACCTTGCGGAATACAGCCTGTAAATTGCGGCTCCGGATTGATGGGCGGCGCATCTTATTATAGAAATGACGCGTATTGAGAAAAATAGTTAGTTGTAGCTAACTATTGGCATTGACAACCAAATATTTCCAATGCTAGACTGTAATACGTGGTTAGAAGAAACTAACCACAGAGGAGATAGGAGGAAAGGCAATGAAAAAGTGTATGCGCAGGGCAGTCGTCCCAATATTGACGGCGGCTTGTATGACCTTCCAGACGGGAACGGCATGGGCGGCTCCCACCGGGCCGTCACAGGAGGTTCTCACACAGGGAAGATGGGATTTCGGAGACGGAATCTGGAGGTACTATGATTCGGCGGGAACAGCACGGACGGGCTGGCTTCAGACGGCCGGCGGGTGGTACTATTTGGATCCGGGAAATGGGTCACTGAGGACGGGATGGCAGAATATAGACGGAAAGCTGTTTTATCTGAACACCGCTCAGGATGGCGTGGAAGGAAAGATGCGTACCGGATGGTTCCAGGATCCGTCCGGCCAACGGTATTTTTTAAATACGGCCAATGACGGCAGCCAGGGCTCTGCCCTGACAGGCTGGCAGTGGATTGACGGCTACTGCTATTTCTTTGAGACGGCAGAAGGCGGTGAAAAGGGAAAAATGTATGCCGGTAAGGAAACTCCGGGTGGATTTCTGACCGATGCGCAGGGAAGATGGATCGAAAAAGACGGAAGCGTTTATTATGAACCGGGACGGGGATATTCTTCCGCGGAAAGTACGAAGGCTGTCTCTTCCGGCAGCAAAAGCTCCGGCAACAGAAGTTCCGGCAGCGGAAATAACGGCAGCGGGAGTTCCAACGGCGGGAATACCGGCAATAACGGCTCCGGCGGCAACGGTTCCGGAAATACAGTGAAGCCGGGAGGGGATGACCTGAACGGAGGCGGTGAAAATACCGGTGATGAGGGCAAGTCAGGAGATTTGCTTGACCAGGGTAAAACGAAATTCCTGAACCTTGGATGGATCCGATATGCCGTTATCACCTTTGAGGATGGTAATATCGACGGTTACAGTGTCCGGATTGACGGCACCGATGTAACGGATACTCTGACCAGGGTTGACGATGACGGTTCGGTTGTAAAGTGGGAAAGCACTGTGCTGAAACCGGGTTCTGTTACCGTAACAAGGGAAAGCGACGGCAGGGAACAGACCGTGAAACTTGGAAGCGCCGCCGCTTCCAATGCTCCGGATGCCGGGGATGCAGGCAGCGCCCCGAAGGCAATACTTACGAATGGGCCGGTGTCCCGGTTTGATTACTATCTGGACGTCTATGATAAGAATGGGCAGGTCAGGGTGGAACCGGAAAGAACCACCTTTGACTTGAGCGATAGGAGAGGGACAGCGTCGGCGGAGATACCCTCCGCATATTATGTTCCGGATACTCTGATTGACCAGAAGACAGGAAACGGTGAAATCATAGTTAAGCTTTCACTGGAGACAAAGGCCCAGGAAGAGTGGTTTGATGGTATCAAAACAATAAAAGTGCTGAACCAGGAGAACAGCATCCTAAGCAGTGAGCTGGCATTCAGGAAGTCCACAGAAAATACATACGGTAAAACGGGCGTGCTGAAAATCAGCCTGCCGCAGACAAATTTTTTTTCCAGAGGCCGCTATCAGTTAAATCTGGTATCCGGTTACAGCGGCGCAACCATGACGGTTCCGGTTCACCTCGTGGATAACAGGACATTCTCAATGAAGCTGAATACGCTGAACCTGAATCCCGAGCCGGGAGAGTGCTTTGCTTTTACAATCGAGGGGGAGGACGGCGCAACATTTGGCAATGAAATCCTGTCGCCGATTTACAGAGTGGAGCTGACGGCCCCGTCAGGTAAAACAAGGGAGCTTGAAAATATAACGGAGTGGTATGAGATTGGAGATATGCTCCACATCTGCGGTACTAATACGAAAGAAGAGACAGTCACGGATGAATCCGGTATCTATACGGTAACAGCCTACGCCACCGGATATAAGACAATGACGAAGTCCGTAGAAATCGGTTCTGCCGTTACGGCATTCGGTAAACGATCCGGCGGTGCGGACTACGGTGTAGACGCCGTTTCCGGAGCGTCCTGGAACGGTTCCTCCGGCTCTTCAGGGGAATCCGGTTCCTCCGGCGGCGGGGATATGAACGCATTCCTGATCTTTGACCATGATCTGATTGCCAATGCGCTGATATTGGATAAGATTGGAATGACAAATAAATCTGCCGAAGCCGTTCTTGAACGCTGGGAGTCACAAAGTCCGGTGGCGGTAATGGATGATTATGAGGATGAATTGTTTGATTTTATTACATATTTAAATGCGGTAAAGGATGCGGGACTGGGAGACGGAGTGCTGCTCTCCTTCCGTCAGTACGCAGAAATCGGCAAAGGGCAGACCGAAAACCGTCCGTATCAGGTAAAACGCGTTCTGGAGGACGGACTTCTCGGTTCTACCTTCCTGTTTTCCGAGATGACAGGCAAACGGGCGCCACAGTTGGAAGGCCTCAGCGGAGCATTTGGAGAAGATCTGGTGCTGAGCTGCAGCACGGATCCGCTGTATCTGAATAAGAACACCAAATTCTATCTGGACGGCAGTGCAACGGCCCTCCGGGACGACGGCTATCTGTCCGGATATAAATTTGATGAGGACACCGGGAAAGTTTCCATCTTTTCCTCTACAAGTGGGACTGCAGGGGGAAGTATCCAGCTGACACCGGGAGTCCATGAGCTGAGAATCGTTTCTGAGGGATACCAGACTGCAACAGCAGAGCTGAATGTAGATAAAGCACAGGAGCAGTTTGACCTTTCCCTGGCCGATCCGAACCCGTCCGCAGAAGAAGATTCGGAAGACGCCTCTGTCTATTATACCGGTCAGGATGTGCATGTGATTGCAGCGTGCAGGGAAGACGATGAGAACCAGAGTGCGCTGCGCGGAGATTTCATGAAGAACCTGAAGGGAGTCGAGCTTCAAAAACCGGACGGAAGCAGCTTTAATGTGACTTCCAATACGGAGGGGTCACTGTTTGGCGATGAAAATTACGTGCCAGGAAAATTTAGTTTTGTGCTTCAAAAGGGACTTTTCAAAGAGTCCGGAGATTATATGGTAACAGTGCGCTCTGAAGATTATACACCGAAAACACTGGAATTCAGAATTGAACAGGGGGAGGAGAACCAGAATCCGCCTGAAACGCTGTCAACGCCTGAGGTGGATAAGGTAGAGAAAAAATCAGAATTGTTCTATGGAAAGTATTACCGTGTATCCTTTAAAGCTGAGTCGAAGCAGGAACTGGAAAAATATCTGACAAAACTGGAGGACAACGCGAAAGCAGCAATTCAGGTAAATGGGGAATCATATACTTACAGCGGGCTTTCGGTAGGCGAGAGCGATAACTATAAGTACACCGTATCTGACAATAAGGCAAATGGCGGAAGACAATATCTGGATCTCAGCATTAATGGTTTTGCGGCAGGAAAAAACACCGTAACAGTTGAGGCGGAGGGCTGTGATGATTTGAGCTTCGACGTATACCTGGATAAAAACGGGGATATTACGGACGGAGAGGAACAAGAGCTGCCCGCAGGAGTATTGACGGCGCCGGAGGCAGAGTCCGCGTCGCATTACAGCGGCAGATGCTACAGGGTATCATTTACAGGATTAAGCGACGAAGAACTTGAAAATTATCTGCATGCGCTTGAAGACAAAGATAACGCGGAGATTGAGGTAAACAGCAAAAAATATGAGTACAGCTCCTGGATGATCTTCTCGGGCGATGAACAGAAATACACGGTATCGGATAAACGGTACCTGGATGTCAGCAAAGACGGCTTTGCCGAGGGAGAAAACACGGTTAATGTCAAAGTGAAGGGCTATGAAGATGTCAGCTTTAAGGTGGTTCTGGATGAGAATGGTGAGGTTGCGGATGAAGGCAATCCGGATCCGTCTGAGACACTGACCCCGCCGGAGGTAAAGAAGGCAGAGCTTAAATCTTCTGCGCTATTTGGAAAATATTATCGTGTAACTTTCGAAAATGCAACGGAAGAAGAATTAAAGGCATATCTGACAGTGCTTAAAAATGAAGACAAGACGGTGATTCGGGTTAATAGCCAGGAATTTGAGTACAGCAGCTCGTCGGTTTCTTCCGATGATGTCAACCGATACAAGGTGTCTGAGGATGAATCCTATGGATTCTTAAAATACCTTGACTTCAGTATAAACGGATTTAATACGGAAGAAGAGAACACCGTAACCATTGAGGCGGAAAGATATGACGAACTGAGCTTTGAGATATACCTCGATGAAAACGGAAAGGTGACAAAACCGGAGGAGGATATAGACAACGCTATCGTGACGGCAGCTCCGGATGAGAATCTTTTACCGCCATCCGAAGAGACGGGCGCTACGGACGGCAAAACAGAGCCGGACGGCAATAAACCGGAAGCCGATGACCGGGAGCCTGAGGCAGACAGCAATAAACCGGAAACAGACGACAATAAGCCGGAAACAGATGACAATGCGCCGGAAACAGATGATAATGCGCCGGAAGCGGATGATAATGCACCGGAAACAGATGATAAGGGACCTGAAGCAGGCAATCAGGAACCGGAAACCGGTAATCAGGAGCCAGAAGCGGGTGGTCAGGAGCCGGAAATAGGCGATAATGCACCGGAAACAGGCGAGTGGGAACCGGGAACAGGCGATAAGGAACCGGAAACAGGCGATAAGGAACCGGAAACGGGCGATAAGGAACCGGAAACGGGCGATAAAGTTCCGGAAGCAGGCGATAAGAAACCGGAAACAGGCGATAAAGAATCGGAAGTAAGTGAGGCTCCGGCAGCGGGCAGGAAAGAGTTGGAGTTAAGCGGCGAATAGCCGGAAATAAGCAGTCAAAATTTGAAGGCGGGTGATGCAAGGCGCATAAGCGTGCAATGCCCCGGGATGGAAGGCATCAATAATAAAAGCGGCAGGGCGGTAAAAGCGGCCGCGGCAGAATGTCAGGCAGAGCAGCCGGAATATCCGGCCGGTTCTGCCTGATATTGCTTCAGTCCGGCGGTATAAGGCCTCCGAAGCGTGACTTTCACCGTTTGAACTGTAAAAAATACAAAAAGGTAGCTGTTCGGTATTCTGCAAATGTGCTATACTGAAAAATACCTGAGAAAGAAAGGCTGCCGTTCACACAACTGCCGGACAGAGGCAGTGCAGCGGACAGTATGAAAAAAAGAGACGATTTTAAATAAATACGACAGGACTATAAAAATTTAGGAGGCCGCATGACAGTTGATAAAACGAAAAAAACGATAGTAATCGGGCATAAAAATCCTGACACGGATTCTATCTGCTCTGCCATCTGTTACGCGAATTTGAAGCAGATTACGACCGGAGGGGAATATGTGCCGGGGCGGGCCGGGCACGTCAATTCCGAGACCCAGTTTGTGCTTGATAATTTTGGGATGGCAGCGCCGAAGGAGACACTGACAGTAAAAACCCAGGTAAAGGATATAGATATAAGAGAGACAAAAGGCGTGACAAAGAATATATCCCTGAAAAAAGCATGGAACCTGATGCAGGATGCCGGAGTTGTGACGATTCCCGCCGTTACCGAGGACAATGTTCTGGAGGGGCTTATTACGGTAGGAGATATCACGCGTTCCTACATGAACGTTTACGACAGCAGTATCCTCTCAAAGGCGTGCACCCAGTATACGAATATCATCGAGACCCTGGAAGGGGCGATGCTGATTGGCGATGAGAAGGAATATTTCAAAGAAGGTAAGGTGCTGATTGCCGCCGCAAACCCGGATATGATGGAATATTATATTGAAAAAAACGATCTCGTAATCCTGGGCAACCGTTACGAATCCCAGCTCTGTGCGATAGAGATGGAGGCGGGCTGTATCATTGTCTGTGAGGGAGCGGGCGTATCCATGACAATTAAAAAGCTGGCTCAGGAGAGAGGCTGCACCGTGATTACGACGCCTTACGATACGTATACGGCAGCGCGCCTAATCAACCAGAGTATGCCGATCAGCTTTTTTATGAAGACGGAGAACATGATTACCTTTGATACGGACGATTATATCGATGATATCAAAGAAGTGATGGCGAGCAAACGCCACCGTGATTTCCCGATTCTCGACAAGAACGGCAAGTATAAAGGAATGATATCCCGCCGGAACCTGCTGGGCGCCAGAGGGAAAAATGTGATACTCGTAGACCATAACGAGCGGAGCCAGGCCGTTGACGGTATAGAGAATGCCAATATCCTGGAGATTATAGATCATCACCGTCTCGGTACGGTGGAGACGATGGGGCCGGTATTTTTCAGAAACCAGCCGCTGGGCTGTACGGCCACGATAATTTATCAGATGTATAAAGAAGCCGGAGTCACCATCGAGAAGAAGATTGCAGGGCTGCTCTGCAGTGCTATCATTTCAGATACACTTCTCTTCCGTTCACCGACCTGCACCCCGGTTGACAAAGATGCGGCTTTGAAGCTCGCGGCAATTGCAGAGATCGATGTGGAACAGCTTGCCAACAAGATGTTTGCTGCCGGAAGCAAGCTGAAAGGTAAGAGCGACGCAGAGATCTTTTATCAGGATTTCAAACGTTTTACGGCCGGCAAGATTTCATTCGGCGTGGGCCAGATTACGTCCCTGAACTCCGGGGAACTGGATGAACTGAAGGACAGGATGCTGTCTTATATGGACAGGGCCAGGGAAGACGAGAAAGTGGATATGATGTTCTTTATGCTGACCAATATCCTGACAGAGTCCACGGAGCTTATCTGCGACGGCCAGGGAGCCGAACAACTGGCTACCGACGCCTTCCACATAGGCGAGGAAGAGACGGATACGGAAAGACACATTGTCAGCCTGCCGGGCGTTGTTTCAAGGAAAAAACAGCTTGTGCCGGGACTGATGGTTGCGACGGAACAATAGCATAATTAATAGCTTAACTGGCAGGAAATGAGGGTATACATT
>CATWBR010000136.1 GCA_958349075.1 uncultured Clostridium sp. | reverse complement strand
TAATTCTAGATTATCCGTATAATACGATTAACATATTGTGATGATTTGGGAAAGACATTCGCCATTTTATAATCATCACATTTTTTAAACGTCTCAAGTGTTATCGTTAACACATTGTCAGCCATAATCAGAATGGAGGTTTGTTATGTACAGAAAAACGGCGCTCGTTACAGGCGCAGGACGCGGCATCGGCCGGGCCATTGCCATTGAACTCGGAAAAAAGGGCTACGATGTCGGGGTGAATTATTTTCACAGCAGGGAAAGGGCTATGGAAGTCTGCCGGATCATCGGCGAAAACGGCGGTAAAGCCGTCCCTATCTGCGCCGATATCTCCGACTTTAAACAGCTTAACCAGATGTTTGATTCCTTTTTCAAAGAGTTCCCTTCCATTGACCTGTTGGTCAATAACGCGGGAATCAGCAAATTTTATCCGTTTTTAGAGGTCACCGAAGAACAGTGGGAAGAAATTACCAGGACAGACTGGAAGGGCGCTTTCTTTTGTACACAGCGTGCGGCGCAAAACATGATCAGCCTGAAGAAAAGCGGAGTCATTATCAATATTTCCTCCAATCATGCCGACGGCTGCTGGCCCAAGGCCAACATATACGCCCCTACGAAAGCCGCCCTGACCAAATTCGGCAGGAACGCGGCCATGGAACTGGCTCCCTACGGAATCCGTGTTATCACCGCCGCTCCCGGCTATACCGACGTCGGCTGGGATGAGGCCGATCCCATCCACCTGGCTGCTCCTAAAATCCCTTTAAAACGGTTTGCCCAGCCGGAAGAAATTGCCGGAATCATCGCTTTTCTGGCATCGGACGCCTGTGCCTATATGACAGGAAACTGCGTCACCATCGACGGAGGTTCCCTGCTGCCGATCCTTCCCGAGAATGATTACGATCCGCTCCGCTGCGAGTTTACCGGGAAAGAGTAACCGTAAAAACGACACGGTAAATGTTCAATTATAAGATTACATTGGAGGAATTAATATGAAAATCGCGAAAATAGATACTTATCATGTGCTTCCCCGCTGGCTTTTCCTGCGCATTGAAACGGATGACGGCTTTGTCGGCTGGGGAGAACCCGTTGTGGAGGGAAGGGCCGATACCACGGAGGCGGCCGTCCACGAACTCATTCCCCTGCTGACCGGCTCCGACCCCAGGCAGGTCGAGGATATCTGGCAGACCATATACCGTGGCGGCTTCTACCGCGGCGGTCCCGTCTTAACCAGCGCTCTATCCGGGATTGACCAGGCGCTGTGGGATATCCGCGGAAAATACTTCGGAGCGCCCGTCTATGATTTGTTAGGAGGGAAGGTGCGGGATAAAATGGAGGTTTACAGCTGGATTGATTCCGGCTCCCCGGAAGAAGCTTCCTCCTGTGCCAAAGACCGCGTAGCTCACGGTTTCCGCAATATCAAGATGACAGGCGTGGAGCAGATAGGCTGGATCAATGATTCCGCACAGATCGACGCTCTTCTGGCGAAGGTCCAGGCTATCCGCGACGCGGTAGGATATGACATCGGTATTGCCATCGATTTTCACGGCCGCGCCCATAAATCCACCGCCAAAACGCTGCTGCATGAGCTGGAACCGTTCAAGCTCCTGTTCGTTGAAGAGCCGGTTCTGATAGAAAACGAGGAAGCCTTTGCAGAACTTCACAGCTTCAGCCACATTCCCCTGGCTACAGGGGAGCGCTGCTATACGAGATGGGATTTTAAACGTATGCTCCACGGCGGATACGTGGATATTATACAGCCGGATTTGAGCCACGCCGGAGGAATCTCCGAGGTCCGCCGGATTGCCGCCATGGCGGAAGCCTGTGATATTGCCCTGGCACCCCATTGTCCGCTGGGGCCGATAGCGCTGGCCTCCTGCCTGCAAATCGACTTTACTTCGATCAATGCGTGTCTTCAGGAACAGAGCCTCAATATGGCTTACAACCAGGGGACGGAAATTACAAACTACGTAAAAGATCCGTCCGTATTCCGGTATGAGAACGGCTTTGTACATGCACTGACCGGCCCCGGGCTGGGGCTTGAGATCAATGAGGAGGCAGTTTTAACGGCCTCTAAGGAAAAACATCACTGGAAGAATCCAATCTATCACATGGCGGACGGCAGCGTAACCGAATGGTAGAAAGGAGGGGAACACATTGATTCATGCAATAGACGCACCGCTCTGCACTCTGGGTGAAAACCCGTTGTGGAGGGCTGATACGGAAGAATTTTACTGGACCGATATAGTAAATGGGATTATCTATGCGGTCCCTGCCTCCGGTACAAAACCGGCTTATCCCGTTTTGGAAACGCCGTACCAGACGGGCGCCTTCCTGTTTACGGATTCCTGGGATCTTCTGCTGTTTACGGAACAGGGCGTATTTCTGTCCGTCCGGAGCGGAGACAAATATGACACTGTCCTTCAAAAACTCTGGGAGGTTCCCGCCGATATTCCCTTTGTAAAAGGGGAACGTTTTAATGACGCCATCTGTGGTCCCGACGGACGCATCATGGCCGGAAGTAAAAGAGAGAATAATGAGTCAGGTATTCTCTACTGCTTCGAACCTGGCAGAAAACCCCGTATTCTTCTGAAAGACCTGCAGATTTCCAACGGCATGGGCTTTTCCCCCGACGGAACCGTCTTTTATCATACCGACTCGGGACCAGGGACAATCACCGCCTACCGCTATTCACCGGCCGCTCAGTCGGGAACGGTGGACGGAACGGTAGATGGAACGGTGGACGGGGCGGAGGATACGTTGGAAAAAATCGGAATTGTTTACCGGGCGTCCGGCCCTCAGGCCGTCCCGGACGGAATGACCGTAGATGCACAGGGAAATATCTGGACTGCCGTCTGGGGAGGCGGCTGTGTACTGAAGCTTTCTCCCTCCGGCCGTGTGCTGTGCCGGTATCCCCTGGATGCCGTCCAGGTCTCCAGCGTCTGCTTTGGCGGAGAAAAGATGGATCGGCTGTTTGTGACCTCCGCTTCTATCGGAGGCGAAGATAATCCCGGAACATTCCTGGGAGGCCCCTCCTATCTTCTGGAGGGAGCCGGCTGTGGAAAAACGGAATATGCTGTTACCGTCCGCTCCAAGTCTTCAGTCCCGCCGTTCTGTTTCCCAGGGAAGGAGGCAGAATGAATTGCACAATTAACGTTATTGCCGCTTTCTTTACTTTTAGGCCAAAATCCGGTATAATCAATGTATTTCAAGTACCATAAAATGACAATTAGGAGTTATATAATATGCTGCATCCAACAATAAAAGATGTTGCCAGAATTTCCGGCGTCTCCATCGGCACGGTGGACCGGGTTCTGCATGACAGAGGGCGCGTTTCTGCCAAAAATAAAGAGGCCGTACTTCAGGCTATCGAACAATTGAATTACCGCCCCAGCCAGATCGCCCGCGCCCTGGTCTCACGAAAGAACCCCCTTACTCTGGGTATTACCTACCCAATGGTGGACCGTGATTTCTGGCAGGAAGCACAGGTCGGCATCCAGTACGCCTGCTCCAAGCTGGAGGCTTTCGGCGTCAAACTGGTTGTGGATTCATTTCCGGCGTATAATATCAAGGCACAGATCGCTTCCATCGACCGGCTGCTGACGGAGGGTGTGAACGGAATTGTCTTAACTGCGGTTGACGACGGTTCCTCCGGTCAGATTGACGAACATATCCCGGAGGACATTCCTTACGCTACCGTAATCAATGACACGGTCGGAGGCCGGCGCACCTTTTTCGTGGGGCCTGATGATTTCGCACTGGGAAGGCTGGCCGCCAAACTGGTCAGCTTGTACATACCTGGCCGGTGTCATGCCGCTATCCTCTCGCCCAACGCTCTTTTTAACGGCACACAGCAGAGAATCTCCGGTTTTCTCAGTAAGATTAACCAGGACGGACTGGATATCCATATACAACGCGTGATCCCGGTGGCGTCCGATGATTCGGAGGAGAGCGTCTACCGCAATATCTACCAGGCTGCGTCCGACTGCATTGCAAATTATTCCGGCCTGAACGCCATCTACGTAACCAACGGCCTGATCGAACAGGTTGCGGCGGCCGTGGAAGACGCGGGCAAAGGAGGGGAAATCCTGTTGTTCGGCCATGAGTATACCTCCAATATGTACCGCTATATACAGAACGGAACAATTGCCGCCTCACTGTACCAAAAACCGGCTTCTGAGTGGTACCAGGCCATCTGTATGCTGTACGAGGTCCTGAATAAAGAGCGCACGGTAACCCAGCCGATCTGCACGACGGAATGCAGTATTATTGTAAAAGAGACGCTGCCCTTTATTAAGGTGAGCAGGGTGGATCTTTTGTGATGACGCAGGATGTTCCCGAATAAGATTCTCCCAAAACTGATAAAACTAACGGTATTGCAAGACCCAGCAGAAGCGTTTAAACTTCTGCTGGGTCTTATAATACCGTCTTCCCACTATTTTTATGAACCGTCTTAACGGTACTCTTTTTCTTCTTTCTTACCCCGGCTTTCCCCGGTTCCTTGATTGGTACAACTTCTTTTACCGGTACTACCTTTTTACCGGTACTGCTTTATTATCGATACCGCTATTCTTTCACCGGCGATATGTCCTGCAATGTCCCCCGTTGTTTAACAGAAATCTTTTCCGCCGCACAGTAGCAGAGAACTGCAACCATAATACAGACAATCGGCGTTGGAATGATATCGCCAAAGGATGTAAACCAGCCAAGCCCCACCGGTTTTGCCGTCATTGTTATTCCTACAAAGGATGCAATCGCCCAGGAGGCCAGCGCGCCGTATTTGCAGCCCTCCACACCGCCGTCGCCTTCCTTGTCATAGCTCTTTCTGTTGCACAGATAGAAGTCGGCTATCAGGATACCCGTAATCGGAGCAATGAATACGCCCAGCAGGCTTAAAAAGGTTACAAAGTATTTGTATACGCCCAGACCGGCAATCATTGTGCTGATAATGCCCACAATAAAGGTCAGCTTCATACGGGAAATTTTCACCACGCCGTCCAGCGTATTCATCAGCCCAAGAACGCTTGTGTACAGATTGTTGTCATTGGTGGTCCACTGGCCGATAATCAGCACAACCGCGCCGAAGAACCCCAGTCCCAGGGACTCTATCATTATCTCAACGATATTCCAGTTATGGAAGGCGTAGTTGAAAAAAGCTCCGCACATCAGCACCGGAATATATCCCCAGAAATGGCCGATGCTCACTCCGATCGCACAGTCCTTCTTCGTGGTGGAGAAACGGCTGAAGTCACCTATCATCGCAATTCCTACCGCAAAGCTTCCCACTACAATGGAGATCCCCATCGGAATTGTGATCGGCTCCCCAACGGGACCAGCCTCAATGATGCTGTTCATCGGGACAATCCCGGCCGTCTTCCATACGGCGATGATACATAATACGAATAAAAGCGGAAGCCCGATTTCACTCAGCTTTTTAATCGCCTTAAAGCCCATGATGGCGGTCAGGGACATGGCCAGCCCGCCGATAATCGTAAAAATGACGGGATTGATTGCAGTTCCCTTCACTTCCCTGATAATGGATGAAACCGTATTGCCGAACAAATCCGCCTGAAAGGCATACCAGCCAAAGTTGGAGAAGCACAGGATGATGCCGATGATCTTTGCCCCCTGTCTGCCGAAGGGCCTTCTGGCGGTAAATGAGGTGGACAGATGGGTATGTGTGCTCACCGTGGCGTTTAAAATCCCAAGTACCATAATGATTAAGGAGCCGAGCACACTGACAAGCAGCATGTTTTTAAATGACAAACCGTTGGCGAGGAGGCCTCCCGTTGCCAGGCCGCTAAGGCCGAAGCCGGAACCCAGCCATACCATTCCCTGCTCGAACCAGGTCTGCCTGGCTTTAGGAGGAACCGGTGTCTTCTCGTAATCGTTAAATAGTTCCGATAATGAATTTTCCCTGATTATTTCACTCATCCGTATATCCCCCTCTCAGTCATCCAGGAACCGGCAGTCCATATCAAATCCGAAAAAGCGCGGATTCAGGATTTCCATTCCTCTGTCTCTCCTCCACAGACTGTGGCACTTAAAGCCCAGCACACACAGTTCCATTCCCTCGCTGCAGTTAGGATTTGTGACCGGCATCCCCGTTTTCTTCTCTACAATACAAATCAAATCAGGACAGGTCAGCCTCACCTCTTCATCTATCCAGAATACCATATTTTCGTTCTTATACCAAACTCTTCCCATGGAATTACCAAAACTTCCCTGTCCCCGGAGGTAAATATCGCCAAGGGTAAAGCCGTCTTTGATTTCCCAGGCAGTTTTCCCTGTCACGGTTCCCTCAAAGAGGAGCCTGCCCTCCGCAGCGTCCAGGATGGCTGCGACAGGGTCCCTTCCCTCCTCGCAGGCCTGTCTTCTGGCCTTTCCTACCTTCTCCGCATAGGTGAGCGCCGACGGCACGACCGAATCTTTCAGTTCCCTTCCGCGGATTGGGTGATCCGCCATTCCCACCAGGTTATTGGAGCCGACCGCCATAAAGCGGGACAGCGCTTCCGCCCTGGCATCGCTCTCCACCTGTTTTACAATCACAACATCTCCGTACTGCGTTGTGACCGAAAACGGCGTGATAGGCTGTTCCGTCACATAGTAAGTGGAAAACTGAAGTTCCGGCACTGCGCGGCCGGCGGCATCCGCATCCACCATATATTTTCCAAGATGGGCGGCGGCAGCCATCGCCTCACCGGTATTTCCCCCGCCGTACTCAATTGAGACAAGGCCGTCAAAAGTAACTCCCATATGAGCCTCAAGAGCCGTCACCGCGGCCGGAATCTCCTCACCGGTTATCTCCACCTCCTGCCCTTCCGGCATGATTGAGCCGCAGAAGTAGGGATTGGCAAACCATGCCTCATCCTCAATCTCTCCAAATTCCAGCAGCCTGAATTCTTTTCCGTTGTTAAATTCTTTCTCCACCGCCTCAATTCCGCTCTGCAGTGAACCTCCTCCCCCGGTACCCAGAATTGTACATCCTGTCAGGATATCATTTACTTCCTGATAATCCAGTTTTCTCATTTCTTACCCCTCCGTTTTCATTTACTCTTCTCTCTTCATTTACTCTTTATCTCTCATCAAATGACTTCCATTGATGATATCAGTATACCAGCCATCCTTTAGCACTTCATTATAGTGCAGTACAAGATCTACCGAAATTTTATTGTAAATTTCACAATGCGTGCCCTGTGCTCTGGTTTACATCCTGTTTTTCATGTATAATGGTGACAGAATGTATATGATGACCGAGCATGGAACGGGGGATTGCAATGAGTATAACAGTTCGTGATATTCTGGAATTGAGTCTGTTAAAAGACTCGGAAATAATTTCCGGCGCAGACGGCCTGGATCGTGAGGTGACAAGGGTTAACTTTACCGATTGCCCCATTCAGTTTAATGACCTGGAATACAGCCTGGCACTAAAAGGGGATCTGTACATCAGAAGCCTGTATTCGGTGAAGGACGATGAAAAGGAATTGTATGATACCTTTTATTTTTATGTGACAAGCGGCAGCTCCTGCTGTCTTGTGACGAATGAATATCTGCCGGAGTTTCCCGAAAACATCCTGGATCTGACAGAAAAAAATCGTTATCCTGTTATTAAAATCAGCAGCAATGTCCCCTATGGCGATTTGATACGTGATATCTCGGAGCTTCTGATGACGGAACAGTCGGAACTTTTCTTTGAAAATAAACTGAACCGGCTGCTTTATGAAACTCTCTCCCTCCCTGAAATCCTGGAAATCGGGAAGTATGTAAACCCGATGTTTAAAAGGGAATATATTGCCCTGTGTTTTCATCTTCCGGAGTTAAACAGCCGCAGGTTCTACAGCCTTCAGTCCGATTTAAAGACACAGTACCAGCTTCGTCTCAGGCGGTACCAGAGCGGAGGTTTTCTCGTCTTTAATTATCAGGAACACACGGAGTTTGAGGCCGCTTTGCCCGGAATCAGGAAGCTCTCTGCCTACTACTGCGCCGGATATTTTGTCGGTATCAGCGGTCCATTTGAGAACGCCTCCGATTTCCAGCAGAGTATCCGCCAGGCCTGCTCCTCCCTGAAGATCGGTATGATGCTCAAACAGAATATCACTTATTTCGATGATCTGCATATTTATAATCTGCTGATGGCGGTCCATGACAATGCGGCTTTAAAGAAATTTTATATGATGACGCTGGATCCCCTGATTGAGTATGAAAAACGCCATAATGTGGATTTGATAGATACAATCGAGACTTATCTCTCCTGTGACGGCGACTATAAGGCGGCCGCCGCCAGGATGAAACAGCACGAAAACACAATCCGGTTCCGGATTAACAAGGCAAAAAGCCTGCTGGGTATGGAACATTCCCATTACAAATTTATTGAACAGGTTGCACTGGCGCTTAAGGCGCGCAATGTGGAGAAATTTTCCGAGAAATAGAAGGAGTGAGGAAGGGGTGAGGATTAAGGCATCAGGGGCAGTTATGCGGAAACGGTTGAATAATTGAAGATTTGGAGAACAGAAAAACCCGGAAAACAGAAGTTTTCCGGGTTATCTTACGCTTGGACATAATGTACCTGTTGAGGTACGGAATTATATATAGGGGCGGTGCCATGATAAAATCAACTGAACTGCATCCGGGAATGAGCAAGCTCCCTCCCGGATTCCGCTCAGTTAATTTTATCGCACCTCGGTTTTATAACCGATCATTATTCGATGATAGAAACTACTCTACCTGAACCAACTGTACGTCCGCCTTCACGGATAGCGAAACGAAGTCCCTGCTCCATAGCTACTGGATGGATCAGTTCAACAGTCATTTCTACGTTATCGCCAGGCATACACATTTCAGTACCAGCTGGTAACTCGCAAACGCCAGTTACGTCAGTTGTTCTGAAGTAGAACTGTGGACGGTAGTTGTTGAAGAATGGTGTATGACGGCCACCCTCGTCTTTTGTCAGAACGTAAACCTGAGCTGTAAATTTCTTATGGCATTTTACAGAACCTGGTTTAACGAGACACTGACCTCTCTGGATCTCTGTTCTCTGAACACCACGAAGAAGAGCACCGATGTTATCACCAGCCTGAGCCTCATCAAGGAGTTTACGGAACATCTCGATACCAGTTACAACTACTTTACGAACTTCTTCAGAGATACCGATGATTTCAACTTCATCAGATACATGAAGTGTACCACGCTCAACACGGCCTGTAGCAACTGTACCACGACCTGTGATGGAGAATACGTCCTCTACTGGCATAAGGAAAGGTTTGTCTGTTTCACGAACTGGATCCGGAACATAGCTGTCAACTGCAGCCATAAGTTCAAGAACTTTGTCGCCCCACTCGCTTGTAGGATCTTCAAGAGCCTTTAAAGCAGAACCCTGAACGATTGGTGTGTCATCGCCTGGGAATTCGTACTCGCTAAGAAGCTCACGGATCTCCATCTCTACTAATTCAAGAAGCTCTGGATCGTCAACCATATCACACTTGTTCATGAATACTACGATGTAAGGAACGCCTACCTGACGGGAAAGAAGGATATGCTCTCTTGTCTGAGCCATAACACCATCGGTAGCAGCTACTACGAGGATAGCGCCGTCCATCTGTGCAGCACCAGTGATCATGTTCTTTACATAGTCAGCATGGCCTGGGCAGTCAACGTGTGCGTAATGTCTGTTCTCTGTCTCATACTCAACGTGAGATGTAGAGATAGTGATTCCACGCTCTCTCTCTTCCGGAGCTTTATCAATGTTCTCAAATGCAACAGCCTCACCAGTACCTAATCTCTCATGAAGAGTTTTTGTGATAGCGGCTGTTAATGTTGTTTTACCATGGTCAACGTGTCCGATGGTACCAATGTTACAATGCGTTTTGTTTCTTTCAAACTTTGCTTTTGCCATTTTATAACGTCCTCCTTAATTTGCACCCATCAGGGGCTTCATAATTTATGTTAGGCTGTCTCTAATTATATTCGATCAGAGCATGTTTTTCAAGCCTATTATTTACTTTCCGGGCAGTTTCTTCACTGCCTGGAAAGTTTACAACGATTTGTTTCTCTCTTATTTGTCTGTCTTTGCAGCCAGTACTTTCTCCTGAACGCTCTTCGGTACCTGCTCGTATTTCTCAAAGAACATTGAGTAGTTACCACGTCCCTGTGTCTTGGAACGTAAGTCTGTGGAGTAACCGAACATCTCGGATAACGGAACGTAAGCTCTTACAAGCTTTCCGCCGCCGATATCTTCCATACCTTCGATACGGCCACGACGGGAGTTGATATCACCGATAACATCACCCAT
>CATWBR010000135.1 GCA_958349075.1 uncultured Clostridium sp. | reverse complement strand
GGCTTCATCAGCGATGAGCAGGGCAACGATATTTTCGTTCACTTTTCCGGACTTGCAATGGACGGTTACAAAACATTAGAAGACGGCCAGTCCGTATCCTTCGAAGTTACTGAAGGCGCTCGTGGATTACAGGCAGTTAACGTTACAGTTAACAACTAATTTCTGCATGATGCAAAGACGATATAGGGGGCGTTCTGCGAACCTTATACCGTTCACAATAAAAAGGGATGAAATCAGCCGAATGATTTCATCCCTTTTTATTGTCCTTCAACGGCTTTCGCCCTTTTCACCGGCCCGGCAGGTCCTGTCCTCAATCACTTCTTTTCCCGCACTGATTTGGATTCTGCACACTCTGTCCTTATCCTCAATGGAGGCGAAGGCCTTTCCGTTAAACAGATACCAGATATCGGCACGGCTGCCCGTGAGCAGGATCAGTACCTTCCCCTTTTCCATCTCGCATAGCAGACAGGACGGAGTTACCGCCTTTTTCTTTTTCAGGAAACCGGAGGGCCTGAATCTGCGCCACTCCCACCCTAAACCGTAGTTTCCAAACCGGTATGCATCCTTGCCGTAATTATAAAGGGCCAGTTCTTCCTGTCTCAGGCGGCGCGGCATCGCATCCCCTTCCGCCGCTTTATGGCAGTCAAATCCGTCGGGACGCCGGGCCAGCCAGTTGATGACCGGAAGAAACAACGCTTTAGCCACGCGGTTATAATAAAGCTCCGTCTTTTTAATCCGCCCACGTTCAGGCCGGTAAACGGTGATACATCCCTTTAATAAATCCTCGGTGCTGCAAAAGCAGGATATCTCATCCCGTTTGATGACGGACCTGTCAATCTTTCCATCCTCCCGGCGCTCCAGTACCATCAGTTCTTCTTCCAGATATGCCAGCATGTATTCATTTATTCCGGTCTGATACCAGGGACGCGGCACAAAAAGCACATGCTCCGGAGCGATACCTTTCCGAAACCACGGCTCCAGAAACCTTCTGTACTCCGGCCTTACCTCATCCTGCTCCCATATCTGTCTCGGAAAATTGGAGGCAGTCGGGTCTTTATCCACTTCTGTCCGTTCCCAAAAACGCCCGATATTTATCACTTCCGCTCCACCCCCTTATCATCCGTTCACTACCGGTTCGGCAATCCGGTAAAATTTATCCGCACCTCTGTCAGTATGAGTAATCTTATCACCGGCTGTTCCCGGTGTCAATGGGAAGACCGGCATGCCTCCTATCTTTGCTCCGCAAAAAGGCGGAGCCGCAGGAAGATAACTTCCCGGGGCCGCCGCCTTTTCTTTAAGCACTTTACCATCAGAATATTTTTACTTATAAGACCGTTCCAGAATCCCTTCGATATCCTCTGCCGTCAGAGCCTCCGGATACCGGTCCATATCGGCAATGCCCGTATTATTGACGGCCATATCCGCAATCTTTTTGCAGTCTTCCTTCTTAATTCCAAATTCACTCATGGTCAGGCAATCCATTCCGGTTACGTGCAGCAGTCCGGTGAGCGCCGTGATAAAGCCTGCGCCGGGATGCTCCGGATCTGCTTTCACTCCCATGAATTCTCCCATCTCGTCAAACAACTCCGGAAAATACCGGCAGACACGTTTGTAATACTCCTTTGCAATCAATATCAAACTGGCTCCGTGGGCAACGTTAGGGAATAAACCACCCATGGTCTGGCCCGTAATATGATGGGAGGTGCAGTTGATAAGGGACTGTGTATAGCCAGCCAGAATATTGGCCGCATAGGACATATTGACGCGTCCTTCCAGGTTGGAGCCGTCTTCCGCCACCACCGGGAGCCATTTTGCCACCGCCCTGATTCCGTCTTCGGAGTAGATATCCACCAGCCTGTTTTCATGGTTATTGGTGATATAGCATTCCGATAAATGGAACAGCGCGTCAAATCCCTGATACAGCGTCAGGCTTCTCGGCAGCGTCATCATCAGTTCCGGATCAATAACGGATATCACCGGGAAAATCGCATCCACCGCAAAGTCAAGCTTTTCATTTGTATCGGTTCTTGTGATTACGCAGTAGGGATCGGTCTCGGTGCCGGTACCTGCCGTAGTCGAGATGGTTACAACCGGGGCCGCAACCTTAATCTCTTTTCTGCCTCCCGTTCCCGTGTAAGCGTAATCCCACAGATCACCCTCATTTGCCATCATAATTGCCGCTGCTTTCGCCGTATCTACGCTGCTGCCGCCGCCGAGACCGATGAGGAAATCGCAGCCCTCCTCTTTGGCAAGAGCCGTCGCGGCCTCCACTCCGGCCTTGGTCGGGTTGGGCGTTACCTTATCAAATACTACGGCCGACCTGTGGTTCTTCTCAAGAAGTTCAATCACCTTCTGCTGAATTCCCAGCTTTTCCATCAGCCCGTCTTCCGTCACGCAGATCAGCGCCTTTTTCCCCGGCAGTTCCACCTCCGCCAGCTCCTTTAGCCTGCCTGCGCCAAAGATTACCCTCGTAGGGGTGTAATTATTTACTGTAAACATAGTCCACTCTCCTGTATCAGGACCGCATTTGCGGTCAAACCGTTTTGTAACAAATCATTGCCTGCTTAACCCGTCAACCGAACATCCCAACCGAAACGCTTACAAAGTAGGCGAGTAAAACCGAAATAGGTCCGGTAATCATACGGCTGAACAGAAATGCGGGAACCGCCATCTCAACCGTCTCATCCTTTGCCTCCGCAAGTGACAGGCCGACCGGAATAAAGTCAGAACCAACGTGGGCGTTGATTGCAAACAGAGCCGGAAGTGCATAAACCGGAGAAATTACCCCTGCCGCAATCTGCGTGCCGATCAGGATACTGGCAACCTGGCCGACCGCGGCGGCCGGTGCAAGAATCGGAGCCAGGAACGGCAGGACGCAGACAAAGCTCATAACCATCATGCTTGGAAGGTTGGACATAACCGGAGCAATCAGGCCGGCAAGCCAGTTTCCAACTCCCGTATAGTTAACGATACCGACAATCAGACTGATAAATACCATAAACGGAAGCACTGTCTCAAGAACCATTTTCACGGCGTCCTTGGCAGAATCCATAATTTTCTCAACGACGCTTCCGACCGCGCCGCCTATATTCGCAATGATATCCAATAATTTATTCATGGACCTGGCCTCCCTTCCTGTTCTTCCTTCCCTGCATCACGGCATACATCTTTTCCGTGACAATGCCCCTGATCAGACACAGTACAATGCCGACGGCAAGATACCAGATTGCCAGGACATTTTTGTCAAACCCGAGTTCCGTAATTCCAGTTGCTATTCCCATAAAGATGAACAGCTCGGCCGGGCATACATGAGGGAACAGGCCGGTCAGCGGATGGAGAATCGTCATCTCACAGTCATACAGCGCAATCTTGTATTTTTCTTCCACAAACCGGTTCATGGTATGGCACATGGGATCCGTTAAAAAAATCTGGGCCAGCAGCGGGTAAATCGTATATCTCGTAATCGCGTATTTCGTACATTTCCTCAGGAAATTTGTGATGCGCTCTTCTCCGACCAGGCGGATTAAAAGGTTGATAAACGTCAAAAGAACCAGTAAGGTGGGAATAATTCCCGCAACCAGATCCAGAAAATAAGATCCTCCGGCATTAAATATCCCAATGAAGCTTGCTGCCGCGGCAGCTAATTTTTCAATCATATGACCCCTCCATATACCGGACGGCCTGTACGACGCAGGCCATCCGTTTGTCTTTGCTGTAGTAATCTTTGACGGCGGAATAATGCTCCCCGTTATGGCCGGATAACTGTTTAAGCTTTGCAAAAACCGTTACTCCGGATAAAACATACGCCTCGTTAAGAATCCCCGAGGAATTAAAGCCAAGCACAGCCGTTCTGTTCATGCCCCTGTATGTGCTCTTGCCCACAGAAACAACTGCGTTCCGTTTTCTGATTTCCTGATAATCCCTGGTGACCCTTTTATACTGCACCAGACTTCCCCATGTCTGCAGAAACAGGGCCGCCGCCAGGCAGACTCCAAACATCAGTGCTGAATTCATTTCCTTCTCCTAACTATTTTGCACTTTTACAAGTTACAGGCTTAACAGCGTTTCAATCTCCTCTTTCGGAAGATCCGCCGGCTCCCCGATCAATTTGGCCAGCGTGCAGATTTTACATGCGTTCTCTACCGACTCCAGCTTATTCATCGCATCGAAGACCGTGCTGCCGACAGCCAGAACCCCGTGGTTGGCCAGCAGGCATATGTCCCTTCCTTTCTGGAAAATCGTTTCCGCTCCCTTATAGATATCGTCGGAACCCGGTCTTCCGTAGGGCACCACTTCCACCTTTTTGTGATCCCAGAGCATCTCGGCATGGGCAAACGATTCAAACGGCTTCGCGCAAAGCGCATAAGCGGTCAGGAACGGAGTATGTGCATGAACCACGCCCCCTATATTGTCCCTCATCCCGTAAACGGCACGGTGCATCTTAAGCTCAGAGGATGCCGGGTAAATGCCGGATACCTGGTTTCCTTCCTCGTCGAATACGGCAATCATTTCTTCCGTAAGCGTCGCTTTATTCTTGCCCGACGGCGTAATGTAAAGGTATCCGTCTCTTTTTACCGATACATTTCCCTCAAATGCATTGCAGAGCCCCTTGTCATCCAGTCTCTTTGCAATGGTTAATACTTCATGAATTGCCCTGATATCCATTCTTCTTTCCTCCTGATTTCTTTATCTGTTACTAATCAATCGTGTGAATCATTCATCTGTGACGGCCGCCCGGATCTCGTCTAAATGCTCCCGCATAAAGTGTACGCTCTCTACAAATCTCCATGTGTTGACGAACATCCTGTGCACTTCCGACTCATGGTTTTCATAGCAGGTAAAGTCCATAATTACCTTTACCGCTCCGATAATCATCATGACCGGATAGAACATCCGCTCCTCGTCGTTCAGTGCGCCGAGTTCGCAGCCTGTCTCTTTCATGGTCTGGTTGTAGATGGAAATAAACCTTCCGATTTTCTCCACTGCCACATCTCCCCAGGCTGCCGTATCCCAGGACGCCAGAGCCTGATAACTCATCCATCCCAGATCATAAAGCCTGTAATCCGTGTTAACCCAGTCCAGATCGAAAACTGCGATGACTTTGTCATTTTCATCGAACATTACGTTTCCGGGGTTCAGATCCTTATGGCAGATACACTTTTTAAGCCGATCCCTGCACTTTGCAAGTTCCCTGTCACAGAAATCAATGGTATCGATGAGATACGGAATTTCCTTTTCATAATAATCCGTAAAGCGTTTAAATACCTTGGGATTCTGTTTCTTCTCCGCCTGTGCGGCCGGCAGATCCTCTTTCCATACTTTGAACTGCTCCTCTAATTCCGGTTCTCTCCTGCCGCTGCCCTCCGGTCCCACAAAACCGTAGGCCCATGACTGGAATCTGGCGCATATCTCCGCACAGGAATCCTTGGCTTCGGGCGGCATCTCATTGTACTCCCAGGAATACGGCTCCAGTCCGCTGATAGTGTTAAATACCGCGTAGAAGTTGCTCTGGCCCTCAAACTCCGCCACCAGCCACGTTTTACCGGTCCGGTTCTCCACCGGAGACATCGTCTGCATTGCGCCGTTTACATTGGCCGAATAGTATTTTTCAAATGCATGTTCATAAATGATGTCCTGCTCCTGCTCGGCCGTATTGTACTGGCGCACATACCACTTTTTCTCTTCCCCGTCTCTTTTCGCAATGGCGAAAAAGCTGTTGTTTGTATCCCCCGCCTTAATCGGCTCAACCTCTACGATTTCCCCCAAATCATAATTTTCCTGCAGTAAACCCTGTACAAATTCCGCTACATGCCTCATATTCCCGTACACCCTTTCTTTTTACTGTTTAATACCTTCTTTTACTGTTTAATACCTTCTCTTTTGCTATTTACCCCCGGACGCTTTTACTGATTGGACAGCACGATGTCCACCCCTGTGTCCAGAATATTTTCAATCACTGTTTTCCCCACATAGAACGGCGGAACCGCCACTGCCTTCTGAATCTCGGCCATCGCATCAAATATCTTTTCTTTCGGCATAGGTTTATTGGAGCGGACCGCAATGATCGGGCAGCTGTAACCCTCCGCCTTCACGGTCGTCGCCAGAGTCCGCATCGGCGCTATATACTCCGCCTCCGCATAATCCTTACCGCGCTTACAGGTGTAACCGCTTATCTCACTGACCGTTTTCCCGTCGCCTTTCACGGTGACGTGGCAGCTTGACGGACAGATGACACAGATTACTTCTTTTTCGATCATGCCTTCACCTCCTCCTTTGTGACATTTACAACGATTTCTCCCTGTGTCAGGCCGGAAAGTTTTTCGGCCGGTATCCTGATCTGCTCTATTTCCCCAGGATTGACAAATGCTTTTCTGGCTTTATAGAGGACCTTATCTCCGCACACCGCCTCGACCGTAACCTGCTTCGTCGGTGCCAGCACACGGAAATACATCTTTACTTCCTTCTCCGTCTTATCCGGTTTAACGGACTGCGGAACCATGTAGCGCACCAGGTTTCCAGGTTTTACAGGTATCTCCGTCTCATCATCCCCGTCTTTTCCCGCCGCGTATCTGGCCGCATAAGTACCCGCCAGCTCACTCTCCGCAGACACGTTGTCCACCAGGTCATTGACATGAACCACATTGCCGCAGGCAAAGATCCCGGGTATATTGGTCATCATCGTGTTGTCTACAACCGGACCGTTTGTCACCCGGTCAAGGGCCACGCCGGCCGTCTTCGACACCTCGTTCTCCGGTATCAGTCCCACCGACAGAAGTACGGTATCGCAGTCAATCTTAAACTCCGTTCCGGGAACCGGCTGTTTCTTTTCATCCACCTTTGCCACCGTCACGCCCTTTACACGGCATTTTCCGTCGATATCGACAATGGTATGGCTTAAATAGAGCGGGATTCCAAAATCATCCAGGCACTGCACCCTGTTTCTGGTGAGTCCCGCCAGGTAAGGCATTACTTCGATAACCGCCTTCACCTTTGCGCCCTCCAGGGTCATCCTTCGGGCCATGATCATTCCAATATCACCGGAACCTACAATCACGATTTCATTGCCCACAATGTGGTTCTGCACATTACAGAAACGCTGTGCCGTACCCGCAGTATAAACGCCTGCGGGACGGGAACCCGGAATCACAATCTGTGCCCTTGTGCGCTCCCGGCAGCCCATGGAGAGGATAATCGCTCCCGCCTCCACCAGTACGGCGCCCGATTTGTTTGCCGCGTGGATCCGGTGTTTGGGTCCGTCTATGCTTAAGACCATTGTGTTTAACATCATCTCGATTCCAAGCCCGTCACAGACTTCTATGAAACGCTCCGCGTATTCGGGCCCTGCCAGCTCTTCCCCGAAATACTTAAGTCCGAATCCGGTATGGATGCACTGCTCCAGAATTCCTCCCGGACGGAAATCGCGTTCAATCAGAACCACTTTCTCTGCGCCCTCTTTTTTCGCTGCCGCCGCTGCCGCCAGTCCTGCGGGTCCCGCTCCAATGACAGCTACGTCCACATATCTCTCATTCATTCTGTCATCCTCACTTTCTGTTTACGCGAACCAGCATTTCAGAACCCGGCTCATTCTTACAGATTTCTTCTTCGGTTACCGAAAGCTCACGTGCAAGAATTTCCACGACACGCGGGCCGCAGAAGCCGCCCTGGCAGCGTCCCATTCCGGCGCGCAGCCTGCGTTTAATGGCATCCACGCTCCTCGCTCCCGGTCCTTTGTGGATGGCCTCCACTATCTCCCCCTCGGTGACCGTCTCGCAGCGGCAGATGATATTTCCATACCGCGGATTCTTCCGGATTGCCTCGTCACGTTCCTCCTCGGTCATCGAAGCAAAACGTTTGATTGCCTTTCTTTCGGAGATCCAGTTTTCTTTTTCTATCAGTTTAAGTCCTTCGTCATCCAGCAGTTCGGCCACATATTTTGCAACTCCCGGCGCCGCGCTGATTCCCTGGTTGATTCCAACTGCTTCTATGTATCCCTTACATCCGTCTACTGTACGGATTCTCCAGTCCTTCTTCGGGTAAATCGCAGGACGCACGCCGCAAAACTGTGTCACGGAGTCAAATGGGCTAACGGCCGGTATCATCTTCCGGCAGTCCGAAACAATGCTGTCCATGGTCTCCTTATCCGTCTTGGTACACTCCCGGTCACTCATGTTATCGGCCGACGGACCCACCAGCAGGTTTCCGTGAATGGTAGGCGTCAAAAGCCGTCCGCGGCTCACCGGTGTGGGAAGGGGCACGATGATATGTCCCGGTTTGTACGGTAAATTCTTATCAAGGACGAAGAACTGTCCGGTGCGGGGATAATTGTAATAATCACAGAAGCCGACCGACTGTGCCAGTTTGTCTGCGTAGATTGCCGCGGCATTAATTGCAAAGCGGCATTCAATCTCTCCCCGATCGGTTTCAACCGATTTCACGGCATGGGTTTCCGGGTCCACGTTGATCCGGGAAACGGTCGTGCCAAGCATGACCTTGACCCCGTTGTCCATTGCATTCTCGACGAAGGCAAACAACAGCTCCATCACATCCACAATCGCCTCATTCGGCACCAGCAGGCCTCCCACAATGTCGGGGTTCAGGGAAGGCTCCATCTCATGGACCTTTTCTCCCGAAAGCATCTGCACATTGTACTCGCCGTTTAAGATGGCTTTCTTCCTGATTGCCTTAAGCTGATCCAGATCTTTTTCGTCATGGGCCACATAAATCATCCCAAGCCGGTTCATCTCCACATCCAGATCTTTACAGACCTGATCGTATACCCGGTTGGAAGCCGATGTAAGTTTCGCCTCCAGGGAACCCGGTTTTGCATCGTGTCCGCTGCACAGCGTGGCACTGTTACACTTCGATGCGTATCCGCCCACATCCTCATTCCGCTCAACCAGAATGACATTTAACTCATAGCGGGACAGCTCCCTTGCGATGGCAGAACCCGTCGCGCCTGCACCAATAATCACAACATCCGCCTGCATTATTTCATCCCCTCCTCATATCTTCCATGTGTCTCATTTCTCTAAGGACACGTTGTCTGTCCTGTTCACAGGCTTAAATTAGCACAAAGAAAACCGTCTGTCAACTCACGTAAATGTTTTAACAGACGGGATATTTAAGACTATTTTCTTTCTATTCTGTGGCCACATTCCAGTAAAACCACAAAAGTCCAAGCGGGGTTGGGACACTCTGTTTTGAATTATTTTGCTGCGCAGTAAACCTTGATTCCCATTGCTATATAGTAGGACAGCTCTTTTTTTGTAATATGCCAGTCCGTTATCATCTGGTGCACGGCCTCAATACCGGCAAACCGGCAGAAGGCCACCACACCGAATTTTGTGGAATCATTCAGGAGAATTCTCTCCCGGCTCATCTCGATTGCCGCCCGCAGAAGTTCACTCTCCTCCTCCGTGTACTCCGTAAGCCCATCGGACGGCGAGACTCCGGAAACACTGAAAAATGCCTTGTCCACCCGGTATCTTCGGAAACAGTACGCCGTCAGTTCTCCCATTGTCTTCTGCTGGTCATGCCAGATATTGCCTGCGGTAAGTATGACATGGTTGCTCCTATTTGAAGATATCTGGTTTCCAAGCTGGATGGAGTTCGTCACAACGGTCAGGTTGTTTTTGGCCACCAGATACTTTCCGAGCGGCAGGGTCGTCGTGGAGGCCAGAATCGCCAGGGACTGGCCGTCCTGCACCAGCTCCGCGGCCTCCCTGCATATTGCCTCCTTCTCCATCGGATTATTGTTGATGCGCACCTCCACCTCATATTCGTTGGCCGTAAAAGAATCATACACCGCACCGCCGTGGACGCAGCGCAGCAGCCCCTGTTTCTCAAGCTCCATCAGATCTCTGCGGATGGTTTCATCGGAAACCTGGAACTGTTCTTTTAAATCTTTTACACGTACGTTCTGCTGCTCCCGAATCTTGTTAACAATAAATTTAAGACGTTCGTTTTTTAGCATACATGATCTCCTTTTTTTCAGTGAGTGGAGGAAGTTGAAAATCCGCAAAAAACCGCAATTCCCTCTTTGTGCATATTGCATAATTTTACATTGGTGTGAGTCTTTATTTTTCTACCTTTCATGAAATGCCTAATATGGATTTCCGGTTGTATTTGATACATTCTTAACAATTTTGCCATATTCTTTTTCAGATATTATATCATATTCACCAGTGAATATGAGTCTCCGACGGATTTCAGCGCCCGGTCTTCAGCAGTGGATGCTGAAACCGGTATGCGCAGATATAATGTCCACTTCGTGCACATTATATCATA
>CATWBR010000134.1 GCA_958349075.1 uncultured Clostridium sp. | reverse complement strand
TTATAGAACCTTGATTCAGAAGGAGTGTTCTTATGAAAATCATTGATTCACACCTGCATTTCTGCACCGGCTCATCTTATTTTGATGAGATTGCAACGCGGGCAGAACATACAAATACGGCCGGACATCTCAGGGAACAGTTTGAGAAATATCAGATTGAATCAGGCATTGTGATGGGGAATCATGGCCTTTCTCTGGCTGAACATAATTATCCCGGATTTTTACGGTACTGTATTGGAATTGACAGCGATTATCTGGAAAATCATGAGATTGCCGATGCCTGCGATTTGGTGGAAATCCACCTTAAAAGGGACAACTGCGCGGGAATTAAACTCTATCCCGGTTACAGTCCCATCTATGTCAGCGACCGGAGATACGAACCCGTTTATGAACTGGCTGAAACGTATGGGAAACCGGTTGCGATCCATATGGGCCAGACCGCCGGTTCCAACGCATTCCTGAAATACAGCCATCCCCTGACCTTAGACGAGGTCGCGGTCACGCATCCCGGTGTCCAGTTTGTCATGTGCCACTTTGGCAACCCCTGGTTAATGGACGCCGCCGCTGTCCTGGAAAAAAATGAAAATGTTGCCGCCGATTTATCAGGACTTCTGGAAGGAAAACTTTTGCTGGATGAACTTTTAGAAGAACAGAAAGGTTATGTGGAAGCTCTGAAAACATGGATTTCCTATGCACAGAGCTATGATAAGCTAATGTTCGGAACCGACTGGCCCCTCGCCAACTATGGAGATTATATTGATTTCACTAAAGTAATCATTCCGGAAAAACACTGGGATGATGTGTTCTTCCGGAATGCAAAACGTATCTATTCGTAACTGTTCGGAAGGTGATGTCCTCCGAGGTTTTTTCATGTCTGTATAACAACTCAGTGCTGTCCGCCGCCATGGCCGGACAGCCATTTTATTGTCCTGCCGATTCCCGTGAAGGCATAGAGAATTAACAGGATAAAATAGCAGACCGTATACTGCCCTTTTCCTTCCCAGGCCATGTGGAAGAGAAAACCTCCGATAAAAATAATCGCAGGAATCAACTGTTCCCACCTCGTCCGTTTCCCGCCCGACAGCAGGAATAGAAGGGCTCCCGCATAAATAAACGTCTGAAACCAGTTACTCACGGCCATATACCCCTTGTTTAGAATCCCTCCCTCTTTGAGAAGGGAATCCGTAAATCCCGGCAAAAGCCAGGAGCCTCCTTTTACCTCCTGAATCCACAGGCTCTGGAAGGTGGGTTCCGCCCAGACAGACTCTGCCTTTCTCAGAAAGAAGTCCGCGGCTGCCTCCGGATCCGCGCCAAACTCCGATACCGTATCCATCAGATCTTCCCGGATGGCTTCTTTCGTTTTTTCCGTATCCTCATCGTTTTCTGCAAAGACACTGACATTATAGCCGTTGTACCATCCCGGACCGCGGCTCCCCTCCTGGAGACCCATTTCTACCCAGGCCGTCATTGGGATTCCTCCCGATACAGGCCTTCCCGTTACATTTTCAAGAAAGGCATTCATCACCTTTCCGCTGCCCATGTAAACAACTGCCATCAAAACCGCGGCAGCCAGAAATCCCGCTCTCTTCCTGAATACGCCCTCCGATAAAAGATAGATAATCAGCGCAACCAGCACAATCAGATAATTTGATTTAAGAAGCACGGATGCGGAAGCAAGCAGCGATGCAATCATAAGACTGCCTATTTTATCCGTATGGATATAGCGGTATAGAAAATACAGCGCGGCAGAAGAAAAACAAAATCCCGGCATGGTGCCGTACACAAATGTGATATAGAAAGCAAACGGCAGGCAGCCAAAGGTCAGAAACAGAAGTCCCCTGATGTTTTTAAGCCCGAACAGCTCTACGGCCAGACGGCTCAGCCAGTAAACGCCCCCAAACAGAAATCCAATATTCAGGATCTGAACCGCATACGGAGTGATATCCCTGAAAATCAAGACAATCACCGCCAGAAAAAGAATCAGTCCGTTCTGGGACGGATAAGTATAGGCATATCCCACCGGCACCATCGGTGACGCATAGACAAAGCCAACCTCGTCCCAGGGCGAATAGTCCCCTGCCAGAAGGGAACGGGCCGATTCCATCGCCATTCGCTGATCCGAATTGGGCCAGTACATCGTAAATAAAAGCCATACCAGATAAAAGCCCGCCATTGCAATGATAAGCCTGCGGTACTGCCTGTCGGTCAGGCTGTGTTTCCATTGTCCCGACCTGCGTTTCCGGTAGAGCCATACACCGGCCGCCAGGAAAATAATCATCAGAAGAATATGGACAACCGGCTGATCCGGGCCATACTGCACTTTCTCCGCTCCTCCATACACACGGCAGGTCGTTGTAGCGCTTATGACAATGAGAAATAAAAGCACCGCCCCGAACAAGAGCTGTACAAAGACCGTACAAAGCCGTTCCAGCACAGACCCATGGGAGGCCGCCGCCTTTTCTCTTTCAAACCCTTTTCTATTGTCCGCCGGACCACCTGATTTGGCGCCTGCTTTATAATTCATCTCTGGTTTATTCCCGGCATGGTTTCCGCCTTTATTTTGGTTTCCGCCTTTACTATGGTTTCCGCCTTTATTACGGTTTCTGTCTTCCGTTCCTGCTCCCATATTTCAGTATCCTTCTGTCTGTTGGCAATCGCACAAAATGTTTCGCATTACCGCCGTATCTTGCAAGATACCGCGGACAAGTTTTATATCTTTGTCAGTCAGATATTACTGTAATTTTATAAAAAAGTCAACAGGCCTCCTGTTCATTCCGCAGCCGTTGTGAGCAGAACCAGGACCCGCCGTGCCGATTTTACGCACTTTCCGGGCAGCCTGCCCCTACTGCATGGACAATCCTGCCGCCGCTTTTACTGATAAATATTATCATTTCCAAATCTTGACTGTCGAAATCCGGTATGTTAGAATGTCACATCACTTTTGCCTGGAACGGAAAAACACAGAACCCGTCATTGTAAAATGCGGCGTTTGTACTGAAGTCGGAAACCTTCCCGCGAAGCGACCGGGTTATCGTTTCAGAAAAATCCATAGACAGGCGCAATGACAAAATAATAGGTGATAAGAAAAGGATGGGGTAAATATGATACCAAAAGGAATTATAATTGATTGCTGTTGTGTCCTCTTTGGAACGAATCTAGGAAGTACGATTAAAAGCCGGGTGCCGGAGCGCATCAAACAGCCGATGAATGTGATTTTCGGCATCGCCGCCATTGTAATCGGAATCACCTCCATGGTGAAACTCCAATCTTTGCCCGCTGTGATATTGGCTCTTATACTGGGGGCGCTGGCCGGTGAAACGATGAATCTGGACCGCAGGGTAAATTCTCTGTTTGAGCGTATACTGGAAAAACTGCATTTTAAGATTTCCGGTAACAAAGAGGATTATATGCGCTTCTACCTCATCGTCGCAGTCACCTTCTGCGCGAGCGGAACAAATATTTTCGGAGCTATCAACGAGGGGATGTCCGGTGATTTTACGATACTTCTCTCAAAAGCCGTCATGGATATTTTCGCGGCCACGATTTTTGCCGCCACTCTTGGCCGGGCAATGAATCTAATCGTTCTTCCACAGTTTCTGATTTTATGCGCCTGTTTCTATTCCGCGCAATTCATCATGCCCCTGACCACGGCCGCCATGCTGAACGATTTTATTGCCGTGGGAGGGCTGCTTACCTTTGTGCTGGGCCTGAGCATTGCGCAGATTAAGCATATCAGCGCGGTAAACCTGCTGCCGTCCTTAATTTTAATCTGGCCTTCCTCCTGGCTGTTCAGCCTTATCATCTGACCGTATATAAAAAGGGCCGCAGACCGGCCAATATTTTCAACCGGTGCTGCAGCCACGCAGAGCTGCTGTCCAGGGAAGTAAGCCGGAGGAATGGGGGAAAGAATCAGGATCATTACCAGCGTGTGGAACAGCTTTCTAAAGATAACCGGATTCAGATTTGGGATTAGAAACAAAGAAAAGCACGCTTCGCGAACTTTTCATTGCCACTCAATGAAAAATGGAGGCTCCCCTTCTTCCGGGAAGTCTCCATCCGTTAATAAACTTAATTTCCTGCCATCCGGGCAGAAACCAATGCCTCAATTTCTTCTCTCTCAGGCATCACCTTCAGCGCGCCCTTCCTCGTTGTTATAATCGAGGCCGCGGCATTGGCGAATGTGAGCATCTCTCTGATTTTATCCTCATCCAGGTTATCAAGGCCATATTCCAGTACATAGTGGAGCATACAGCCGCAGAATGTATCCCCGGCTCCCGTCGTTTCAACGGTCTCTTCCCGGATAAATCCGGGAACCTCCACCATTTTCCCGTCATAATAGGCCCTGCTGCCGTCTTTTCCCATGGAAACGCAGATGAGTCTGATATCATAATGTTTCTTAAGTTCCTTTACGCCGTCCGTAAAATCTTCCCGCCCGGTCAGCCACTGTATCTCATTGTCGGATATTTTGAGAATATCGCAGTGGGCAAGGCCATAACGAATCTGTTCCTTCGCCTCATCTTCGGAATTCCACAGGGGCGGCCTGAGATTCGGATCAAAAGAGCGCAGCAGACCGGCTCCCTCCGCCGTCTCCACAGCCCTTTTCGTGGCCTCTCTGGAAGGTCCGTCCGTCATGGACAGGGAACCAAAATGAAATATCTTCGATTTCCCAATCAGCCCGAAGTCCACTTCACCGGAGGCAAGCATCATGTCGGCTCCGGGATTTCTGTAAAATGAAAAATCCCGGTCCCCGTTTTGGAGCTTATGTACCAGCGCGATTGTGGTCGGTATTTTCGCATCCTCCCTGAGACCCAACGTCCCGATCCCCGCATTTTCAAGTTCTCTTCTGAGCTGCCGTCCAAACATATCCCTGCCGACTTTTCCGATGAACTGCGTCTTCCTGCCCAGCCTGGCCAGCATCGCCAGTGCATTGCAGGGCGCGCCTCCGGGATTCGCCTCAAACAGGGGGTTGCCCTGGGCGGATTCCCCATTCTGGATAAAATCAATCAGCAGCTCTCCGAGAGCGGTTACATCTGTATTCTGCATACTTCTCTCCTATATTGTTTCCGCTCTTTCTACTTTGTCACCGCAATATCAAAGAATTCCGCACAGCCATCCTGGGCCATAAGCCCGATCTGGTAATCCGTCTCCCCATAATATCGGTACGTAAATGCAATCTTTTCCCCGGCAAAAATTTCTATCATATCGTGATCAATCACCACCTTGATATCGATCACGTCGCCGTCCTCATATGGAAACGGTTTTTCACATACCCGGATACCGTGCGGGCCCGCGTCCTTCGGCGTCCCGATATTGGTGCAGGATGCCTCCCAGAACGGATCCACTCCCATGGGGAGGTTCAAAAGCTCCGCCCGCTGCATTCCCTTGTCAAAGGCAAGGATAATGCACTGGGTGGCATCCTTGTCGGATTTAAGAAGCAGGCCGAAATGGTCCGCCATATTCACCGGCTTTATTTTGCAGGTGAACATGAAACTCTCCTCTTTTACATCCACAAATCCGTAGGACAGAGTGCCGACGGAATCCAGGTAAATACACTTATCCCCATATTTACGGGAATTTCCAAGGATATCCACATAATTCCAATCCACCGGTGTATTAAATGCCTCTGCATATTCCGCGGGGAGCTTCACATCCAATTCTCCGTCCGCGTTCTGGCACACCTCGTGAGGGATGCAGAACCTGCCGCCCCAGTACCATTCGCCGAAGTTGCTCTGCTCCGCCCTGTCGTGAGCCCATGCGAAGTAGAATCTGCGCCCCTCGTCGTTGACCAGCGATTTTGCCGCATAAAAACGGCGTCCGCCGATTCCGTCCATCTTCGGCGTTCTCCACGGCCCGAACGGCGAGTCGGATACGCGGTAGATCGTGTTGACGAATTCGGAAAAACGGGAATAGGAAAGATACCAGAGTTCTCCTATCTTATACATCTCACAGCACTCCGGACAGTTGGTATGGAACGGCTGGTAAATCGGTCCGTAATACTCCCAGTTGTCAAGATCCTTAGAACGGTACAGTACAATACATCCTCTTCTCGACGGCGGTCCCTCTTTCTTTCTGCCGGATATCAATATCCAGTAGCAGGCGTCGTCCTCATTATAGAACACGTATGGGTCGCGCCAGTCCCCCACCTCATATTCCTCCTCATTCGGAATAATGATCGGGTTCTTCGGATCCTTTTCAAAATGAATCCCGTCGTCACTCACCGCATGGCAGATTGTCTGCTCAAAATGTACGTTGTAATTGTATCCCGTGTAGAAAATATGGTACTTTCCCTCTCCATAGACGGCGGCTCCGGTCCATACGCCGCAGGCGTCGGGTTCCTCCCCCTCGCCCGGATAAAGCGCGGTTCCCGCTTCCTCCCAGTGCACCAGATCGTTAGATACGGAGTGTTCCCATGTTGTCCTCAGCCTCGCCGGATAAACGGTCGTTCCGGGAGGGGAGGTCAGCGAAAAAATATGATAAACGCCGTCATGGTAAAGGGGAATTGCATCCCCCGTAGAATCAGCCCAGCTTAATTTCCTGAAAATATCCATTTCTTATGCTCTCTCCTTCGCGTTTCTTATGATGCGTTTTACTACACTGTCCTTCCCCTTCTGGGTATCAATAATAACGGCCAGGACGATAATCAGGCCCTTTACAACCAACTGCCAGAAAGAGCTGAGTCCAATCAGGTTCAGGCCGTTGCTGATGATGCCGATTACAAGTGCGCCGAAAATCGTTCCCGATACGGCTCCTACGCCGCCCGTCATGGAGATTCCTCCCAGCACGCAGGCTGCGATCGCGTCCAGCTCATACCCCTCGCCTACGCCCGGCTGTCCGGAATACATCCTGGCGGAGAGGACGATGCCGGCAAAGGCCGCCAGGAAACCTGATATGGTAAATACAGCAATCTCCACTTTTTTAATCGGCACGCCGGAAAGTCTGGCCGACTCCCTGTTGCCTCCAATGGCAAAAATATAAGTTCCGAATTTCGTCTTGTTTAACACAACGATAAAAATAATAATCAAAACGACCATATATACAACCGGAAGGGGCAGGACGCCGAATAATTTACCTGTACCGATTCCGGTAAACACGTCGTTGGAAACCCTGATGGAACGGCCTCCCGAATAGATGTATGCGACGCCCTTTGCCACATTCATCATGGACATGGTCACAATAAAGGCAGGCACCTTGAAGGTGGCGATGATAAGTCCGTTTAAGAATCCGGCCAGGGTTCCGAGCAGAAGGCCTACCGCAATCGCCGCCACCATCGGCATTCCCTGATTGACCATAAGCCCGGCCGTCAGGGTTCCGCACATGGCGACACAGGTGCCCACGGAGAGATCAATCCCTCCCAGGATAATGACAAGCGTCATTCCAAGCGCAAGATACATATTATTTGATACCTGTCTGAGAACAGACAGAAGGTTGTCCGTGGTGAGGAACACCGGCGAGGCGAAGCTCAGGATAATGGAGATGATGACGAGCACTGCGATGATACCGGAATTTCCTTTCAGCATTTTCATAAAACTGTTATTTTTCATATTTTACACTCCCGTAGCCAATTTCATAATTCTTTCCTGTGTCAGTTCCAAATGACCAATCTCTCCCGTCTTGACGCCCTCCTTGATAACGCACACATTGTCGCACATGTTGATTATCTCGGGAAGTTCCGAGGAGATCATGATAATCGCCATTCCCTCTTTTGCCAGCTCGTTAATAATGGAGTAAATCTCGGCTTTTGCGCCTACGTCAACGCCCCTCGTCGGTTCGTCCAGAATCAGGATTTCCGGCTTTGTCGCCAAAGCCTTTGCAATTACCACCTTCTGCTGGTTGCCGCCCGACATGCTGCCCACCGCCGCATCCGGCGACAGCGCTTTGATATTCAGGCTCTTTATGTATTCCTGCGTAACCGCCTCTTTTTTTGCATCGCTGAGCAGAAGGCCCTTTGAATAATATTTGAGGCTTGAAAGGGTTGTATTAAATACGATCGAATTAATCAGCGTGAGTCCTGTCTTCTTTCTGTCCTCCGTAACCATGGCAATTCCCTGGTTAATGGCCTCCAGGCAGTTCTTAAACCGCACTTCCCGGCCATTCAGGATAACCCGGCCGGAATCGAAACGGTCGGCGCCGAATACACAGGTCATAATCTCACTTCTTCCGGCTCCGACAAGTCCTGCAAAGCCTAGAATTTCCCCTTTTCTGACTCTGAAGCTGATATTCTCAAAAACCCCCTTCTTTGTCAGGTTTTCCACCTCCAGGATTACACTGTCCTCCCGGAGTGTATCGTAATCTCTTGTATAATAATTCTGAAGGCTGCGGCCGACCATCATGGCCACCAACTCGTCAGTGTCCGTTTCCTTTGTATTTACCGTTCCCACATAGGTGCCGTCCCTGATGACCGTGATCCGGTCCGACATCCGGAACAGCTCCTCCATCCTGTGAGAAATATAAATGATGCTCACCTTCTGTGCTTTCAGCCTTGCCATGGTCTCAAACAGCTTTTCCACCTCTTCATCCGACAGGGAAGAAGTCGGCTCATCCATAACCAGGATTTTCACGTTAAATGAGCTTGCTTTTACTATTTCAACCATCTGCTGCTGGGCAATGGTCAGATCCGAGATCTTTGTATCCGCCTCAATATCCAGTCCCAGGCGTTTTAACATTTCACCGGCCTGACGAAACATTTCCTTCATATCCTTAAAGCCGAACCGGTCCAGGATCTCACGTCCCAGGAAAATATTTTCCGCCACGGTCAGGTAAGGCACCAGCACGATTTCCTGATGGATAATTCCGATTCCGTGCTCCCTGGCAATCTGGACATTGTCTATCTCCGCCTCTTTTCCACCGATGCTGATCACGCCTTTATCCGGTCTGTAAATTCCTCCCAGAACCTTAATCAGTGTGGATTTTCCGGCTCCGTTCTCCCCCAGCAGGGCATGGATTTCCCCTTCTCTCAGCTCAAAATGAATCCCGTTTAAAGCGTGGACACCACCGAAGCTTTTTGATATATCTGTCATCTTTAATACAATGTTTTCCACTCGCTCACCTGCATTTCTGAAAACAGGCACTTCCGATAGAGAAGCGCCTGCTGTGTCATACTGTTACTGCCGCAGTATCAAACCGTTGCCTACTGCCAATCTTTCAGTGTTGCCTCCGCTTTCTCTTTGTCAACCAGGAAAGAAGGTAACAGGATTTCTTTTTCGATTTCGCCGCCTGCTAAAAGAGTCTCCGCTTTTTCAAAGGCCGTCTCCGCGATGCCGATCGGAACCTGTGCCGCCACTGCGGTGAAGGAACCGTCCAGGATTGCTGCTTTACCGTCCGGAGATGCATCGATGGAGTAAACGCCGATATCTGTCTTTCCGGATGCCTTGATAGCGGCTGCCGCGCCGAGGGCAGACGGGTCATTAATACAGAAGAATGCATTGATGCCAGGGTTGGCCTGGATAATATCCTCTGCAATCGGCATGGAGATATCAAGCGCCGCCGCGCCGTCCTGCTGTGCAACAATCTCAAACTTATCCTTTGCATCGCCGAGTCCGTCCAGGAAACCGGCCACGCGGTTTACACATGATTCATTGGACGGGAAGTCCAGAACCGCAATCTTTGCTCCGTCCGGATAGTCCGCCGCCATCTGCTGTCCCACTAATGTACCCGCATTATATGCGTCGGTTGCAATTACGGTTTCCACTAAATCTAAATCATCATCGATAACCGGGGTATCCACATTGAGAATCGGGATGTTTTTCTCATGTATCTGCTCAAGTCCCTGTCTGATGCCTGCGGAGTCGACCGGAATTACGAACACTGCGTCGAAGTTCTGGTTGGCAACATCGGCCATCTGGGATAACTGGGTATTCAAATCATAATCCGGGTCAAGGCACACATAGCTGTAGCCTTTTTCATTGCAAAGCTTTTTGAATGTGTCATTCATGGCTGCCTGGAATGTATTGTTCTGTGTATTAGGAAGAAAAGCAAATTTATAGGATGCCGTCCCCTCTGCACCCTCGGTTCCTTCCGTTCCTGCTGCCTCAGAAGTCGCTTCCTCTGTCTTTGCTTCGGCTGCCGGAGTCTCGCTTGCCTTACTTCCCGAGCCGCCGCATCCGGCCAGTGTTGCCGCCAGCATTGTGAATGCCATTACCTTTGCGATTGTTTTCTTCATTTTTGTATCCTCCTCTTTGGTTGACTTCTTACATTTACTGCATTAAGCTTTGCGCGCCGCTTTGTTTACGTAAATGATATCATTGTAGTCTGACAGCGTCAACGGTTTTTATAATATTCTGCGTTTTGAAC
>CATWBR010000133.1 GCA_958349075.1 uncultured Clostridium sp. | reverse complement strand
ATATAGTTCTTGTGCATCGGTGAATGTTGCAAAATCTAATACTATGGACATGCCTTCTCCCTAAATCATATCACTGCTTTTTGAATGGTGATTTTATTCTCCAACACTTAGGTAGAGCAAAGACTTTTCATTTTTTCTGCCTCTTACCGCCGTTTCTCCTGCGGCCAGTACTCCGAAGCACCGGCGGCGCATGTTTTAACGCCTTTTGCCCCGGTCCGCCCAAGGAGCTTAAGATAAGCGCCCTCGATGCCGCAGCCGCAGTCTTTTCCATCGTACAATACTCCAATATCGTCGGTCATCACGCTCATCAGGGGGAGATCCGAACCAATGGGAGTCATCAGATTGACCAGGCCCGCCCGGCCTTTTGGCAGGACTTTCAGGGTTCTCACGTCCCGTATCAGCACATTGGCGTATGCCGGAATATGGAAATGGTGATTCTTGCAGCTACAGTAAAGCACCGGATGTTCGGCTGCGCCAAAAAATTCATGGACATGGTTCTTCCCGACGCCAAGCACCTCCCATATCAGGGAATACAGCTCCTCCTTTGGAATCTCATCCCCTGCAAACTGTTTCCATCCCCCGCCCAGCATCACCCTGGAGCCGGCGGGAAGTTTACACCTAATCTGCTCCTCCTTCATCTTTCTGAGAAGGAAAAAGGTATAAGCGGGAAATCCCACGAGCCTGACCGGATTCCTTCCCGCAGAAAAAGATACCAACTTATCCAGAATCCCCTGGAGATTCAGCTTATACCCTCCTCCGGCGCCATTCCTCCCTCTTCTGTATTCCAGGGCATACGTCCGGTCGATACCCGGCGCATACCAGGTTGAGAGGTAGGCTGTTTTGGAAATAACCGCCTTGTTCTCCCGCACCGGCTGATACCCCATCATTATATAATGAACCGGCCTCAGAGAAAAAAGACGGTGCACCCGCCCCAGATTTGCCGCCATTGCAGCCAGAAGACACAATTCCCCTGCCGTGTAGCGGATCCGGCTGACAGCGCCTTCCGTACCCGAGGAAGTCACTAAAACAGCCGGTCCACGCCTGATTCCTATCTGGTTTCTTTTAAAATACAGTGTTGGTATGACGGGAAGCTTTAGCAGATCTCCCATGCTTTTTAAGTCCCGCAGGGTGAAACCGGCATCGGCGCAGAAGGCGCGGTATTCCGGGGAGTACTTAAGAAAATATGCCGTCTTCCGCTTTATTGCACGGAAAAAACGTATCCTGTTTTTTCCTTCGTCATAGGGCCTCAGCGTCGCAAACAGCCTCATTAAATCTATCTCCATATCCGTCTCCGTTTTTCTCCTGAACCAGTCCTATCTCCACAGTATCCTGTCCCGTTTTTACAGTCATTATAGCATCGCTCCGGACAGGCTGGCAATCAGAATCGCCGCTTTGCACCACAAAAATAAGTTGTCCACCGCCTGGTTCTCCTGGCAGCGGGCAACTTATTTTTTAATGGTTTCCCTGCATTTATTCATTATTCTGACTACTCCTAATCAGTCCATGCTTTCTTGTACCTGATTTTTCTGTAAAACTTCCAGATAATCAGCGCCGGCAGGCTTATCGTTAAAACAGCGGTGGAAAGCCCTCCAATCACCGCGTAAACAATGATAAGTAAAATCGCTACCAGATTCATATATCGTCCCTCCTTCTTCTACCTATCTCCATTCTATTCATGTTGTAAAAAAAGGGAAGAGATTTGGGCGTTCCTTTGCGGTGTTTTAATGATCCTTTCGCAGTCTTTATATAAAATAAAGAAATTTGAAAGATAGGTTAGCATTGGGTTAATGTACAGTTGATGCATGGATGGTATTTCTTAACGTGATTGTTACGGGAAATTCAACCAGGGGAGAACGGCTTTCCCTGCCTAGACGACGGGCGCATCCCGCTTCTGCCCCCGGAATTTCCCTCCAAAATTGAAAATCAGCACGCCCAAAAGGATAATTCCGCCGCCGGACAGTGTTGCGGAGTCTGGAACCTCACCGGCAAGCACAAAACCGAGAATACTCGTCAAAAAAGGCGTGAGAAACATATAATTGCTGACCTGCGATATCTGCTTTGCCCTTGTAAACGCCATGGCCCATGAAACATAGGCAATGGCGCTGGAACCGACGCCTAAAACCACAAGATAAAAATACTGGATGGCGGGCGCATGGGAAATCTCGCCGATTGAGTTTGGTGCAAAAATTGCCAGCAGGAATGTTCCGAAAAAAATGCTGTATATAGAGGTCTGTAATGCGGTGCAGGTTTTCGTCAGTTTCCGCTGTAACAGATTATAACTGCTTAAGGCCAGCGCCGCAAGAAACAGCCAGAAAAGCCCTGCATTGATGGAAAACACACCGTTCATCAGTGTCAGTACGGCAACGCCGATGAACTCAACCAGAATCGCCGCCCACTGGAAAGCCTGAAGCTTTTCCCGGTAGATAAAGCGGGCAAGAAGCGCGGTGAATACAGGTACCGAAGCAATTACAACGCTGCCTGTGGCGGCTGTAACCGTGGCCTGTCCCTGGTTGAAAGCAATCATATAGAAAAAGAAACCAATCCCGCCCGCAGCCAGAAACCACGGCAGGTCTGCCCGGGCCGGTAACTTCATCTTTGTCAGGACGGCAACGGCGGCAAGAGCGCAGGAGGCAATCAAATACCTTAAAAATCCCAGCGAAAAAGCTGTAAAATACTGAAGCGTGAGTCTCGTCAGTACATAGGCCAGCGACCAGAAAAAAATTGTAACAGCGGCATAGGGGTGAAAGCTGTCTCTAAATCTCATGTTTGTTCCTCCGTCCTGCTAATCGCAAATTGTTATGATATCATAAAACCACATTTTTCCAGTATAGTAAAGACACAATTCCACTTATTTTTTTATTATGCCTGTCAGAGGACGGGCAAATCCTGACAGCCCAAACAGATTCCCCAAAATAGGAAGGTGCTCTATGATATGAAAAAATGCCTTAGGCAACCTACTCACCATGATAGAATTCATGGTGAGCAAATCACTTAAAGCATTTATTACCTCAAATCAGACAATCAATTTCCCGTCTCACTCCCACAAAATACGGCCGTCATCCGCCCGGATCGAGAGAATAATCCCATCCCGCTGAGGCATTTCCTCGCTGGTGCTCTTAATCAGGTCCGCCTCCCCGGTTATTTCATGGCCTTGCGAGACATTGCCGTAAAAATTCCATACCGGCACCAGTTCCTGTTCTATCGCCTTTTTCTTGTTTTCCCGTCCGATGAAGGCGTATTCCATCCTTACATTGCTGACATTCACCATAGTCACCGGCTCCGTCCATCCGGCAGGCGTCTTTCCTTCTTCCGGATACGGGGACTGCTTACTTTCGCTGTTTCTGCTGTAGGAATCCTTGCAGTACTGCTCAAACAACTCATGGATTGCCTCAAAAGGAAGAAGGAAGGTTCCGTCATTTGCACTGACTTCCAGTTCCTCTTTGTCGATCAGTTTGAGATGGGTCAAGGTTCCGTCTTCACGGTATACCACATCGATATAGGGTCCTTCCAGGCTGGAATTGGCGGGCAGGTACAAACTGGGGCATGTCGCTCCGACACCGTCTATGGAAGGAGTGAATGTGATACGGTACTTGAAATCCGATACGCGCTCACCATCTATTGTAAAAAATGCCTCTCTCCATCTTGTGTCATAAATCTTATATCCCTTGACACCGAATTTTCTGAGCAGCTCTTCCGCCTTTTTCTCGAATTCTTTAGCCTTGTCAGCCCGTGAGACGGCAGCCTCATCGTCATTCCCATAGACGATCGACGGTTCTTCCATATGGCGTCCGTCATTATATATTTCAGTCAGCCAGATCAGGGAAATAGGCGGCGGGAAATCTTCGGTTCCCGTCCGGTAGGTGAGCTGATAAACGGTGCCGGATTCATTTCCTCCCCAGGTATTTCTGCTTTCACCGTATATATCCCCGTTTTTCAGAACCGTCCCGTCTGAACCGGTAACTGCCGCATCACTGTCAACCGCCGTACCACCCTCAATGCTGATTCCGGTCTCTTCCTCACTCTCGTAAAAGTACAGCGTGTTAACCGCCTCTTTCTCCCAGGTAAGTCCCAGTGTTTCCTCCAGCGTCTTTTTTATCTGGTTGTACTCTTCTTCCGTATAATTTACGGATTTCGCATTCTTTATCACAGCCTGCTTAAGATCCGGAACCGAAACGGGGGCGTCGGCCGAGAGTATCATCCCCTTTTCTTTTACTTCCGTCTTATAATGTTCCGGCGCCTGCACCTGTTCCGATACGCTTAGTTCGTGGCTTCCGGCAGTCTCATCTTCCGGGCTCCTGCTCCCGCCGTCCGCGTTCTGATCTGCGGCGGAGGACTCTGTTTTTTCTCCGATTACCGGTCTCTCCCCTCCCGTGCCGCAGCCGGCGGTAAGACTAGCAATAGCGGCGGTCAGCAGTAACAGACATGACATATTTTTTCTCTTCACTTTTTCTTCTCTCCTTATCACTTGTAACGGTAAATTATCACCTGTAAACAGTGAAGTAAACATCCGTCGGACGTCTCTCTACCGTTTGATATAGAGATTCTACCTTTTTATGCCGGCAAAGTCCTCATCAAAATGTAAACGTTTTGTAAATGTGGGCTTCAGCGCTGCGGCTTACTGCCGGGCTGCAGATTACAGTGGAGGATGACCTGCGTTCCGCATTCTTCCTCCGGATACCCGTCTGCCTTGTTCCGGCTCTTAATTTCCATTCTCACACAGTGCAGTGAGGCTATCTTCTCGCAGAGAGCCAGGCCCAGCCCGGAACCGCCCTCATTCCGGCTTCTGGACTTATCCGCCATATAGAACGCTTCCGTCACATGGGAAAGATCCCGGGACGGAATCCCACAGCCCTCGTCCGTGATGACAATTTTCCCATCTCCGGCCTCAACCCAGATTCTGCTTCCCGGCTCCCCGGCTTTTACCGCGTTGTGGAGCAGATTAAAGAGAAGGGATAAAAACAGCTCCCTGTCCGCTTCAATCACCGGCTCCTGCACCGTTTTTTTCATTATTGTGATCCCTTTGGCGCTCCAAAGCGGTTCCGTCTCCTTCACCGCAGCGTCAATCAGTTCCGATACCCGGATTGTTTCAAAATGGACTTCCTCATTCTCATATTTTCCGAGGAGGCTCAGCATCTTGGAGGAGAGGCGCTCCAGGCGCAGGCCGGCGTCATGGATCTGCTCCAGGGAACGCTCCTTCTGCTCCTCGGACAGCTTAACGTGCAGCAGGCTGTCCGAGTACCCTATCACCGCCGTCATCGGTGTTTTTATCTCATGGGCCAGGGCTCCTAAAAGCAGTTCCAGATCTTCGACCTGCTTCTCCACCTTTTCCGTCATCTGGTTGAATGCCCCAGCAAATTCCCCGATTTCATCCTGGCTGTTCACCGGCACCCGCTCACCAAGACTGCCGTTGCCAATCTTGACGGCGGCTTTCGTCAGCTCCTCAAGCGGTTTCAGCGCTTTATGGGTCATGAAAAGAGCCAGGGCGGCGGTCAGCGCCCAAACTCCTGCGCACAGTAATGCCAAAAATATTCCCCGGCGCTCTATCTCCTGATAATAGGGGGTGATATTCTGCGCCATCAGCACCTCATAGCCCGGAAACTGGCTGACCTCCCGCTCCATCAGGAGCACCGTCTTTTTCCCCAGGTGCTGGATTTTGTATGAACCTTCCAGGGCTCCGGGATCCAGGATTTCAAAGTCGGTCAGGTTTACAATACACTCCTCCCCCTTGATAAGCGCATACCCCTCCTTATAACATTTCCGGAACTGGTATTTGAGATATGCCTCGGCGGCTATCTCTCCCATCGCCTCAAAATCCTCTCTGGTCCCTATCTCCGAAAAAGCATAGGAAATAGAGTCCATCTGCCTGTCGTAGTTATCCACGGCCACGGAGATGCTCTGGGAGCGCATCTGCCAGAACGCCAGAAGGCTGACGGCCAGAAATGCCGCCGCCAGGCTGGCGGAAAGAATCACAATCAGTTTTTTCGTAAGTTTCATATGCAATCAAACCTCCAGACGGTATCCCAGTTTTGGTATTGTCTGTATTCTTGACGCTGTCTTAAGCTTCTTCCTCAGACTGGCGACATGGACGTCCACGGTTCTTGTCTCTCCCCCATAGTCGCCGCCCCATATCTTATCGAGCAACTGGTTCCTTGTAAAGGCAACATTTCTGTTACGGCAGAGAAACAGAAACAAATCATATTCCATCGGCTTTAACTGGATCTCCTCCCCATCCTCATAAACCTTGTGTCCCGCCAGATCGATCCGGCAGCCGTCGAGCTCCACCGTGCTTTTCAGTTTTCTTCTCCGTTTCAGGACATTCTCCACCCTGGCGAATAATTCCATCATTTCAAACGGTTTGACTATATAGTCCTCCGCGCCCAGGCGGAGTCCCTTGACCTTTGAAGCCACATCGGCTTTTGCCGTCAGGAAAATGCAGGGAATCTCTTTCCCGTTCAGCCCTTCGATCAAATCAAAGCCGTCCGGGCCCGGAAGCATCACATCTACCAGCGCCAGATCGTATTCTCCCCGGTCTTCCCGGATCTTCTGTTCCGCCTCCATGCCGTCGCATGCCGTATCCGTCTCATACCCGACCGCCTCCAGATTCATGCAGAGCAGTTCCCTGATTGCGGACTCATCTTCTATAATGAGGATTTTATTTTTCTCCATCGTTCCCCCGTATCCGTCGTATTTTTATTGTTTATCCCTTACCGGTCATCCAGCTTAAGTCCCTTAAACGCCTGGGCAAATGGGTTGTTGAGCGGTGTCTCCGCCTCTTTTTTCTGCTGGTTCATGTATTTTGCCACGTCCTTTTTCGATACTCCGGCCCCCTCTTTCTTCCTGCGTTCCTGGAAGGCAGACAGTTTCTCCTTATATCCGCAGCGGCAGACAAAAATCTGTCCTTCTCCTTTTCCTCGCAGCTCCAGTTTCTTATGGCAGACCGGGCATCTGGCATTGGAGGTACGGGAAACGGTCTCTCTGTGGCCGCACTCGCGGTCCTGGCAGACTAACATCTCACTGTTCTTTCCCTTTACCGAGAGCATTCTTTTTCCGCACACAGGGCATTTTGTATTGGTCAGGTTGTCATGGCGGAAGTTTCCCTCCCCGGCCTTAATCTGTGCAATCAGTTCCCCCGAATATTCTCTGATATCCCTCATAAACGCATCACGCTTTAAACCGCCCTTTGCCATCTTTGAAAGCTTCATCTCCCATTCGGCCGTCAGTTCCGGCTTTTTTAAATCCTCCGGGACCAGATTCAGAAGCTGTCTGGCCTTGGAAGTAAGGTAAATATCTTTTCCCCGCTTTTCCAGAAGAAAGCTGGAAAAGAGTTTTTCGATAATATCGGCCCGTGTCGCAACCGTTCCGAGTCCCCCCGTCTCTCCCAGTGTCTTCGCCATCTCACGGTCCTTTGACTCCATAAAGGCCGCCGGATTTTCCATCGCCGAGAGCAGGGTGGCCTCATTGAACGGGGACGGCGCTTTCGTCTTACCTTCCGTCAGTTGGAAGGTAAGGCCGGTAAGCACATCCCCCTTCCTGATATCCGGCAATTTCTGGGATTTTATCTCCTGCCCGTCCTCATCCGTTTCTTCTTCCTGTTTCTCGTTCTCATATACTTCATGCCAGCCGGGTGTTTTCACAATCTCCCCCCTGGCCGTGAACCGCTCCCCGCCTGCCTGCACCGTCAGGGACGTCTGTTCATATTCAAAAGGAGGGTACAAAACGGCCAGGAAGCGGCGGACCACCAGATCATAAATCCGTCTTTCATCCACAGTCATGTGATCAAGCTGTACATACTGCTCGGTCGGGATAATGGCATGGTGATCCGTCACCTTGCCGTTATCCACGAAAAACAGCTTCTCCGGCAGGGCGCGCCCCTGAAGGCGGCCGGCCAGCGTCTTATAAGGCCCTGTACCGCACGCCTTTAACCGTTCTTTCAGGGTCGGCACGATGTCTGCGCTCAAATATCTGGAATCCGTTCTCGGATACGTCAGTACCTTGTGGTTTTCATACAGGCGCTGCATGATGTTTAACGTCTCCTTGGCCGAATAATTATACCTTTTGCTCGCATCCCGCTGAAGCTCCGTGAGATCGTAGAGAAGCGGCGCCGATGTCCTCTTCGGCGTGCGCTTTACCTCTTCCACCCTCCCCTTTTCCCCCTGCAGGGAGGAGAGAATCCCTTCCATCCTGTTTTTGTCAAAGGAACGGGTGCTTCCCGATTTCCCATCCTGCCACGTCAGGGACAGGGAAGGCTCCTGGCATTTTGCACGGATGCCGAAATAGGGCTGCGGGACAAACTTCTTTATCTCCTCCTCACGCCCTGCAATCATGGCAAGGGTCGGAGTCTGCACACGGCCGCAGGATAACTGGGCGTTATATTTGCAGGTCAGCGCCCTTGTTGCGTTGATTCCCACCATCCAGTCCGCTTCGGCCCGGCACATGGCGGCATCGTAGAGATTATCGTATTCCCTGCCGTCTTTTAAGTGGGCGAAGCCCTCCCGGATCGCCTTGTCCGTGACCGACGAGATCCACAGTCTCCGGACGGGTTTCCTGCTGCCGGCCTTTTTAAGTATCAGCCGGGCCACCAGTTCTCCCTCCCGCCCCGCATCCGTGGCTATGATGATGTCTCCTACATCATTCCTGTAAAGCTGCGTTTTTACCGCATTGTACTGTTTTGCCGTCTGCTTTATGACCTCCAGCTTAAAAGTGTCCGGCAGCATCGGCAGATCCTCCATCTTCCATTCTTTATACCCGGGACTGTAATCCTCCGGATCGGCCAGGGTGACAAGATGGCCGAGTCCCCATGTGACAATATATTCCTGCCCCTCTATGGCGCCATTTTGCGGTTTCCCGCATTTCAGTACCCGGGCTATGTCGCGGGCCACCGACGGTTTTTCTGCAATTACTAATGATTTCATCTGTTCAATTCTCCTTTATATCGTCCGGTTTCCCGCCGTTATTGTTTTCTCTGATAAACGGTGCATACATCATAATGGCGTGGTTACTGAGAATAAATTCTTCCCCGGCCAGCTCCCCCTCATCAAAGGTAAGGCGGTACAATTCATTATGACGGCTGTATCCGCCCCAGAATTCGCTTTTCATCAGGTGGTTTCTCTCTACAATCTCATATTGCAGCGCGGGCGGGACTCCGGCCCGCAGCTCCCCATACAGATACTCCCCGTCAAGCCACGTCCGGAACTGAATATCCTGCTCCGTGTCATTGCGTATCATCAGATCGATATGGGGGTAGGAACAGGTGGCTCCGCTTCCGAACGGCTGCTTCCTGTTGGAATCAGGAAACACGTCGTACCCATGACGGTGGCGCTCTATGATGGTCAGAGGGGAATGGAGCGCCATCCAGAAAATCATGTTTGACAACTGGCACAGGCCTCCCCCCGTTCCTGCCTCCACACGGCCGTTTTTCAGGATCATGCCGTCCAGATACCCTTTTCCCGGCGTTGGCTTTCCTATCAGTTTCCAGTAACTGAATACTTCCCCGGGATGGATCACAATCCCGTTAATCTTCTCCGACGCCAGCTTTAAATTCGTAATCTTATTGTACTGGTACTGCATATCCAGCCCCTGGAGCTTACGGAGCAAAGGCGTCCTGTGCCCGAACCAGACAAAAGCAAGCGGTTTTCTCCGCTCTCCGGCAAATTTACTGCCCATGACGAGCCACGTCATTCTGCGCAGAAAACCGTAATAAATCATCCCGCACCGGGAACGGAACGCGGAACGGCTGATCGGTTTTTGTATTGGCTTACAGCCCTTTTCTGATAACGGCATAGGGGTTCCTCCTCTTCTCAGCTTACACGGACAGTATCTTCACTCATTTCATCCTATCTTCATTTATTCTATCATGGGCCGTTGTTTCTGACAACTGTCCGAAAAAAGCGCTTTCAGGTCTCCCCAAAAGCGCTTTTTTCTTATGCCAGCGTCCAGCCGGCTTTCTTTTCCCGTATTTCCACATAATTCCGGTAAATCCCACTCTTTGACACAAGCTCCTCATGGGTTCCCCTCTGTACTATCTCTCCCTGTGACACGACCAGGATTTGATCCGCCGCTTTAATCGTGTTCAGCCTGTGGGCAATAACCAGCAGCGTCTTTCCCTTTACCAGCTCCGAAATAGCCTCCTGGATATACCGTTCATTGTCCACATCCACGCTGGCCGTCGCCTCATCAAGAATAATGACCGGGGCATCCTTCAGTATACAGCGCGCGATGGAAATTCTCTGCTTCTCGCCTCCCGAAAGCGAGGCGCCTCCCTCACCGGCCATCGTGTCGAAGCCGCCAGGCAGGGCCATGATAAAATCATAGCATCGGGCCTTTTTTGCCGCCTCGTATACCTCCTCCCTGGAGG
>CATWBR010000132.1 GCA_958349075.1 uncultured Clostridium sp. | reverse complement strand
CTCTTAACCATATCATCAATAATCAGATACTCGTCGGCTCCATGCATATGATAGTCGATTCCCAGCTTCATGCATCCGAACGCAACTCCGTTTTCCAGCCTGTGTGCGTAAGTTCCTCCGCCGATCGCCATGCAGTAACCTTTTTCACCCATCACCTGCTCATAGCAGGACAACAGTGTCTGTACAAACGGTTTCTCAGCCGGCACGTGGTGAGGCGGCGTCATCTGGCTTTCCGGATCAATCTTGATTCCGGCCGCGCTGAGCTTTGTGCTCAGTACATCCAGCATATTTTCCTTCGTGGCGCAAATCGGCGCACGGCAGTCTATTTTGCCCATCAGTCCCGTTGTCCCATATTCCACCATATTGGTACCGAGAGTGAGTACGCCCGACACTTCATCCTTCTGGGCAACGCCTGCTGCCTCTCCATAATAATCATTATGCGGAAAGATTTCAGAAAGTCCCTTTAAGGTCTCAATTCCTGTGCCCTCTGCGAGCGGGAGGCTCACAACGGCTCTGATCAGCCCCGTAACCGCATTATTGCCATCCCAGGGTGTGGAAGCATGGGTGCTGATCCCCGTTGCGCGGATTACATACCTTCCCTTACTCCCATCCGGTGCATTTTCTTCAGGGGCTACGGTAAACTGGATTCCAGTCTCTTCACCCGCTGTTTTGCAGATATTCCTGATAACCGCTTCCTCAAGTCCCTCGACAACGGCTTCTGCACGGTTCGGAACCACATTTCCCGCCGTTCCGCCTTTCAGAGAGACGAGTCTCGGAAGGGCGGCGTCTGCCTCCCACGCGGCGCTGTACTTCGTGTACAGACCACCCTTTTCAATATTAATCAGCGGATACTCTGCATCCGGTGAAAATGAACAGGGCGCTTCATTAAATTTACTGTAATAGTATGCGGTGTCCCGGCAGGCGGTTTCTTCATCCGCTCCCAGAATCAGACGCACATTTTTAGTCAGTGGAATTCCCAGGTCCTTTACCGCCTTCATTGCATACAAAGCCGCGACAGCCGGTCCCTTGTCATCCGAGGAACCGCGGCCGTACAGGCGTCCATCCCTGATAACCGGTACAAACGGATCCGTAACGGTCCAACCGTCCCCGGCGGGCACGACGTCGAGATGCGCCAGAATATCAAGCTCTGTCGGGGCGTCGTTCAAATCGATCACCGCCACCTTATTTTCCAGCACCTCGGCTTTCATACCCAGTTCATTTCCAAGCATCCGGGCAAACGCCAGAACCCTGGCATTCTCTTCCCCAAACGGCATGCCCGGCTGTTCCGGTCCGTTTACGCTGGGAATTCGGATTGCGGCCATGATATCATCAAGCATTTCCTGCTTATGGACTTCAAAATATTCTTTAATTTTCTGATGCATAATTCCCCTCTGCCTCCCGGCAATGCCTATTCGTACAGTCTGCAGGCTACATGGTGTCCCGGCTCCACTTCCCTTAGCTGGAAGTTTCTGCCCCGGCATTCATCCGTCGCATGAGGACATCTTGATGCGAATCTGCACCCTGCCGGCGGTTCAATCGGGCTCTTAACCTCTCCCCTCAGTATCTGTCTCGGTTTTCCCCTCATGGAAAGATCCGGGATCGGAATGGCTGAAAGCAGCGCCTGCGTATACGGATGCATCGGATTGACGAACAGCTCCTTACTGGAAACGCGCTCCACGCACTGTCCGAGATACATAACGGCGATCTCATCACTGATATGTTTAACGACGGAAAGATCGTGTGTGATAAACATGTAGGTCAGGCCGATGCTGTCCTGCAGATCCATCATCAGGTTCAAAATTTGTGCCTGGATTGAAACGTCGAGGGCCGATACAGGCTCATCGCAGACAATGAAATCCGGATTAACCGCCAGTGCTCTGGCCACGCCGATTCTCTGGCGCCGTCCGCCGTCCAGCTCATGCGGATAGGCATTGATGAAACGTTGGGCAAGGCCGACCGTCTCCATCAGTTCTTCCACACGCCCCTGGATTTCCCTCTTCTCCGTCATCAGTTTGTTGGCGATAAGTGGTTCTGCAATAATCTCGCTGACCGACATTCTGGGGTTCAGGGAGGAGTAGGGATCCTGGAAAATCATCTGAGCCCTCATTCTCATTTCCTTCTGAGCCGCACCGTGCAGCTTATACATCTCCTGGCCGTCGATAAATACCTGGCCGGAGGTTGGTTCCAAAAGGTTGAGCACTACCCTTCCAAGAGTGGATTTACCGCAGCCGGATTCTCCTACCACCCCCAGGGTCTGGCCCTTCTCAATACTGATATTGACGTCATCTACGGCGTGAAGCATGCCTTTTGGGGTCTTAAAATATTTTTTCAGGTTTTTTGTCTCTATAAAAGCCATCAGCACGCTCCTCCTTCCTTGTCATCCGTCATCGTATGGTCATCGGCCATTCTGATACAGCGGATTTTATGGGTTCCGGAATGGTATATACCTGGCTCCGCCTGTTCACACTTACCGATGCAGTGCGGGCAGCGCGGATGGAAACTGCACCCTCCCGGCAGCGCCGACGGATCCGGCATGAGTCCCGGAATCGGCTGCAGTCTTTCCGATGTGTCGGTCAGTCTCGGAATCGAATTGAAAAGTCCGACCGTGTACGGATGGTGGCTCTTTGACATGTCGAAGATATCTTCCACCGTGCCGTATTCAATGATTTCTCCGGCGTACATAATCGCCACGTCATCGCAGGTCTCGGCCACTACGCCGAGATCGTGGGTAATTAATATCATGGATGTATTTAATTTCTGCTTCAGATTCTCCATCATCTCCAGAACCTGTGCCTGGATAGTAACGTCCAGGGCCGTCGTAGGCTCGTCGGCAATTACCAGCTCCGGTTCACAGACAAGTGCCATGGCAATAACCACTCTCTGTTTCATACCGCCGGAGAACTGGTGCGGATACTCCACCTTGCGTTCTGTCGGGATCCCTACCATCTCAAGGATCTCATCAACCCTCTTCATAATTTCAGGGCTTGGTTTACCCAGCTTTCTACCGGGTCTTTTGCCGCCTTTTCCCTCTGCCGCCTCATGAAGCTGCAAAACCTCGGCAATCTGGTCGCCTACCGTGATTACGGGGTTCAGGCTGCTCATCGGATCCTGGAAGATCATCGAGATCTTCTCGCCCCTGACCTTCTGCATCTCTTCAATCGGAAGCTCCAGCAGGTTTCTGCCGTCATAGACAATGCTTCCCTTTCGGATATTGCCGGTTCTCTCCGGGAGGAGTCTCAGTATACTCATAGCGGTTGTCGTCTTACCGGCTCCGGTCTCCCCCACGATACCCAGGGTTTTTCCTCTGACCACGCTGAAGGATATATTATTAACCGCGCGGACAATCCCCTCTTCCGTATCGTAGGTTACTTCCAAATCCTTTATATCAAGCAAAATATCATTATTATTCATCGTCATACTCCTTCCATTGTTACCATAAACCTGTTCGGGCTTCTTTCAGACTCTACTGTTTCAGCTTCGGATCGAGAGCATCTCTGAGTCCATCGCCCAGGAAGTTACATGCCAGCACAGCCATCATGATGGTAACACCCGGGAAGATTACAAGGTACGGGAAATCACGCATGAATTCCTGGCCTTCTGTAAGGATAGCGCCCCATTCCGGCTCCGGAGGCTGAACGCCCAGGCCGATAAAGCTCATGGAGGCCGCTGTCAGGATAACACCGCCCAGAGCCAGAGTCGCCTGCACAATGATAGGTCCCATGGCGTTGGGGATAATGTGACGCATAATGATACGGGCCGTGGACGTACCGCCGCACTGCGCCGCTTCAATGAATTCCGAACCCTTGATTGTCAGCACGGAGGACCGGACAATCATTGCGAACTGAGGTATCATGGAAACCATGATAGCCAGAAGCAGGTTCATAACACCGGTACCAAGGGCAGATACGACACAGATGGCGAACAGCGTGGAAGGGATAGCCATAAGCATATCCATAAAACGCATCACCACAATATCAATCTTACCGCCGTAGTAACCGGATATCGCTCCAATCGCACCGCCGATAAACATCGCTCCGGCCACGGAGACAAAACCGATGAACAGGGAGATACGCGCACCATATATAATTCTGTAAAGCAGGTCGCGCCCATAAGCATCCGTTCCAAACCAATGGGTCAGGCTCGGTCCCTGCAGCTTATTCTTCAGATCGTGTAAAATAATTTTATTATAGTCGACTGTGAATCCGATTCCAATCGAGGCTACAATCATGGCAACAATGATAACCAGGCCGATGACAGCCAGTTTATTTTTTGTCAGACGATGCCATATCATGCCAAGCTGTGAACGTTTTTTCGCAGTCTGTATTTCCAACGTTGTACTTCCCATGATGCCACCCCCCTACTTTGCGTATTGTGCCTTGATTCGTGGATCCACATAAGCATAAATCACATCCACAATCAGATTGACAAGTCCGAACATCACTGCCAGAAGCAGCGTACAGGCCATAACGGCAGGAACATCCTTAGAGCGGATAGACATAATCAGAAGCTGGCCGATACCGGACATTCCGAATACGGACTCCGTGATAACGGATCCACCCAGCATACCGCCGAAGTTAACGCCTACAACCGTGATCAGCGGAATCAGCGCGTTTGGAAGGCAGTGATGGAAGATAATCCTGCTCTTTTCCGCTCCCTTTGCATATGCTGTTGTGACGTAGTCCTGGCGGATTACTTCAAGCATCGTGGAACGCGTCATTCGAAGCAGCGTTGCAAATGTAGATGCCGAACTGGTAATCGCCGGCAGGATAAAGTGTGCAAAGGAATCTGAACCGAATGACGGAAGGATTCCAAGCTTTGCTGAAAAGAGAATAATCAGCATAAGGCCAAGCCAAAACGGCGGCATGGAGATGAATCCAAGTCCCAGCACTGTTGTCAGGCTGTCGATCCAGGAATACTGTTTTACGGCTGAAAGGATTCCAAGAGGAAGACCGATTGCCGTTGCAAAGAGAACACTCAGAACTGCAAGTTTAGCCGTGGTTGGAAAACGTCTTACAATTTCTTCCACTACAGGCATGCCCGTTCTGTAAGAAACGCCAAAATTTCCTGTTAATACATCGCCCATATACCTTAAATAACGCATAATGAACGGATCATTTAATCCCATCTGCTCGTTTAAAGCGGCTATTGACTCGGCTGTCGCTTTCTCCCCCAGAATCAGACGGGCCGGATTACCTGGCATAAAGCTCATGATTGAGAAAATAATAAATGAAATGCCGACGATAACCGGTATCATCAAAAGAAGTCTTTTTGCAATATATTTATGCATACCCCGCTCCTATCTCGAACTGTCTTACTGTCCACTCTGTGAGCAGTAACCAAACTACTCCTGATTTCATTCGTCCCGCCTCCGGTAACACTGACTTTTCGAAAGGCGGGACAAAATCATCATTCAATTATGTAACGTTCGTAAGGAATCTTATTATTCCCAGCTAAATTCGTAAATGTTATAGAAGGACCACGGGTTAACCGTTACACCCTTCAGGTTCTTATTTGTAGCAATATTCTTTGTTCCGCTTAAGGTAGGAATCATAGGAAGATCCTCGCTCAGTTTAATAAGCAGTTTCTCATACAGTGCGGCTCTTTCCGTCTCATCCAGTGTTACACGTGCTTCATCCAGGTACTGGTCTGCAATCGGATCGGCATATTTGCTGTAGTTACGGACATCCATCTGGCTGGAATGAATACCGGAGTAAAGCGCCTCATCAATCGTTGGAGCTGTAAATGTTCCGCCGTCAACCATGATATTGGCATCGCCGTTTAAGCAGGCGTCATCATATGCAGATCTTTCCATCTGGGAAACATTGGCTTTCAGCCCGATTTCTGCGAGAGAATTCTGTAAAACCTGAGCGTATTTGGAAGCTTTTGTATCGTAAACGATGATGGAGATTTCCTGGTTTCCGTCTACGCCGGCCTCTGCGAATAATTCTTTTGCTTTCTCAAGGTCATAAGGATATTTTACGACTTTATCCGTATATCCAAGGTACTTCTCATTAGCGAAAGTATCCATGATTGTTCCGTTTCCATCCAGAATTCCGTATAACATGGATTCTTTATCTGTAGCGTAAGCCAGGGCCTGACGTGCTTTGATGTTGTCAAACGGAGCTTTGTCACAGTTGATTGTAATGTAGTTAAGGCCGAATGTATCGCCCATATGAAGCTCTAACTTATCATTTTCCTGAACACGTTTAAAGCTTGTCGGCTGTACGTCTACATATGCATCGATATCGCCGGATTCAAGGCTCAGCACTGCGGAGTTCGGGTCTGTGATAACACGGTATTCCACGTGTTTAATCGGTACTTCACCCATGTGGTAATTTTCGTTGGCTTCAAGAACAACCTTCTCTCCTGCCTTCCAGTCGGCTACTTTGTATGGAGCTGTCGTTACAGGATTCTTCTTGAATGCATCCTCGCCCATGGACTCAAAAGCTGTCTTGCTGAAGATACCGGCTGTCGGAAGGGCCATTGCGAATAAAAACTCGGGATACGGGCCGTCCAGAATTACTTTTACGTGGCTGTCATCCACTTTCTCAACGCCTGTTACACGGGCAAAGCTTGGAACTGCCATCGGCATCTTCATGCCGCGCTCCAGTGAAAAGACAACGTCGTCGATTGTCATATCTGTTCCGTCTGTGAATTTAACGCCGGACTTGATGGCAAATGTGTATTCCCTGCCGTCTTCAGAAAGCTCCCAGGATTCTGCCAGACACGGTTTAATCTCATAAGTTTCATTGTCCATACGAACGAGCGGGTCGTAAACGCACATGTTAATACGCATACCGTTGTCGTTTAAGTTGTCGTGTGTATCAAAGTTCGGTGTATCGCCATAATGTCCGATAACCAGTGTGTCTTTTACTTCGCCGCCTGTACCGGCGCCGCCTGCGGACTGTGTTCCCGCATTTCCTGAACTTGCCGAATTACCGCCGCATCCTGCCAGAGAAACTGTCATTGCCGCTGCTAATATAACTGCCAGTATTTTTTTCATAAAATTCCCTCCTGTATTTTACTTGGAATAATCGAACCAGCTATCCACGGCCTGTGGCTGCAGGTATTCGCACGTTACAGACTCCAGTTCAAAGAATTCCTGATATGGATCTACCGCTTTGTATGCCTCGTATGGTCCGTCCCAGTCTTTGCGGCGTTCTTTGTATGCATGATGTCCTTCCAGGGACTCATATTCAAATAACATAACAAACAGTCCGTTTGGATTTCCGTCCCTGTCTGTCTTTCTGAAATACTTTGCGCTTACCCACTCCGGGAACAGTTCTTCTTTGTTCTTCTTAACAAATTCAAACCAGTCCTTGATGATTTTGTCGTAAGCTTCCAAATCAATGTCTTTTTTCAATCTCCATGTTTCGTACTCTAAAAAACGCATAATATAGCCCCTCCTTAAAATTTACACACCTTGTTAAACTTAATTAATCCTTAAACTGCTTTCCCTATCTGTTTTCCTGTACCTTCCTGCCGCTCATTTCCGTCTTACTTCTTATCCGTATCCAGCCAGCGTTCCGGCTCAATCGGCTGCCAATATGTACATGTGGTCTCGTCATAATTAAAATAGTGATAATACGGATCCACCAGTTTATATGGAGCATACGGCCCCTTATAATTTCTGCGTTTTTTGTATGTGTGATGGCCTTCCAGCGACTCATATTCAAATACCATAATGTAGCGGCCGGAGGGAACTCCCTCGATGTCAGTCTCTTTATAGTATTTCGCGCTAATCCACTCCTGGAACAACTCCTCCTTGTGATCGTGAAGGAACTGGAACCAATCACGGAGCATCTGGTCATACTCTTCCACATTAACCCCGTCTTTTAATTTCCATGTCTCATATTCGTAAAATCTCATTGTAACCATCCCTTTCATTCATAAAAATGAACTGTAAATAACTCCGCCTGCCTGTATCACTGCCGCTCCGCAAAAGGCTTAACCGCAGTAACATTTCTTATTCAGAACCTCCTGCATCATGTACACTCCCGTATTAATATCAAATACAGGAATCTTAAACTCCCTGGTAATCTCTGCTCCAAACACGGCCAGGTTACTGCACTCCAGAAGTACCGCTCCCAGAGCCCCGCATGACTCTTTCAGATGCTTAACTCCATTCAGTACATCTTTCTTCATCTTTTCGTAATCCTGCTTTGCCGTTCCCTCGATTACCACTTCTTTAAAATGAGGTTCATTCTGCATTCCGTAGATTGCGATTCCATCCAGGTTCCCGACACCGGCCGCTTTCAAGTGATGCTCCCCCAGAAGCGCCGAGTGGCCTGTCAGGATTCCAATGGACTGTTCCCCGGATATCATCATCCTGGCAAACGGAAGAAACAAAAGGCTGGAAGATATCACCGGAATTCCGACTGAATCTGCTATCTGCCGCTGGTAGAGGGCCATTAGTCCGCAATCCCCTGCTATTGCGGATACATTCTTTCGTTCCAGCTCTTTTGCAGCTTCACAAAGTCTCTTACATGCGTCGGGCGAGCCCTCTATCAAATCCCTGTAGCTGCCTTCCACGACGCCGTATTCAACAGGAAAATCAAACGTTCCGGGAAATCCGGGATCCCCTTTCAGTCTGTCACCGGCCGTGGCGAATAAAAGAATTCCTACTGACATCTTCCTCCCCTTTCTTCATAAATCATTGGTTTTGCTGTCTTCATCAGAACAATTCGCTGAGTGCCCCTGATGTAAACTGTTCCACTTCAAAGTGGTATCCTTCCGGGCCGGTAAAGAAGAATGATTTAAGATCCAAGTCCTTCACCTGCTTGATATCGGAAAGTCCGTCCACTCCTTCACATCCTTTCAGAGCTTCATGAACCTCTTCAATATTGCTGACCGTAAGGCTAATCAGCACGCTGTCCGTGGAGGTAACCTGAATGGACCCGCTCTTGTTGTCAACAGCTCCTAAAAATGCCTTATCACGGAGCCGGTATACTACTGCCCAACCAGGATCATAAGCCTTTTCCAGCCCCAGAACCTCTTCAAAAAATGGTTTTGCAGCTTCTAAATCATTAAAGTATAAAAACGTGATGTTTGATGTAAGCTGAAGTTTGGCCATTCTTTTACTCCTCTTTCATAAATTCATTTTGTACCGTTATTTCTTATAATCAGGCTCTCTGCCGATTTCTTTAATGAGTTCTTTCATAGCAGCAATCATGGTGTCGATGTCCTTCTCATTGTTGAAGTACTGGCAGGAGATTCTGAAACCGCCGATATAATCGGTAAATCTCTGTGCGATGAATATCTTCTGTGCGTGAAGCTTCTTAAGAATCATTCTGTCAACGTCGAGGTCGTCATATAATCTTGCGATTACGATTCCGCCGAAATGTCCCGGATCTCTGTGTGTAATAAGTGTACCACCGATTTCCTCAATCTTGTCCATGCAATATGTAGCAATTTCACGAATCCGTTTCTCGATGTTCTCGATTCCAATCTCATTGACGAGAGCGAGGGATTCACCTAACGCAATTGCTCCCGTGTAGTTGGAGGTTCCGCCGATTTCAAACTTTCTTGCTGTCTCATCAAAGGTCCAGGCATTTACCGACGGCGCTGCCGGATTCTCCCAGTATGCGCCCCATCCGCCTTCCGGAACGGTTGTGTTTAAATATCCTGCATACGACTGTTTAATCTTTGGAAGCGCTTCCTTGTTTACATAGAGAACGCCGGTTCCGTATGGGGAGTTCAGCCATTTGTGGCCTCCCGCCGTCAGGATGTCAACATGGCACTCTTTTGTATCAATCTTTGTAACACCCAACTGCTGAACGGCATCTACTACAAGGAAAATACCTTTTTCTTTACAGAACTCTCCAAGTTCCTTCAAATCTGTCTGCCATCCGTTACACCACTCCAGAGTGGAAATAACAATCAGTTTTGTCTTCTCGTCTGCAAGAGCTGCGAAATCCTTTGCTGTGAAACGGTTGTCTTCTGTTTTGCAGACACGAATATCGATGTTCTTGTCTTTTCTCATTACACACCAGGGAAGAGCTACCTGGATAAACTCCAGATTTGTTGTGATGATGTTGTCACCATCCTGAAGTTCAATACCCTGTGCCGCGATATTAAGACCGTGGGAAGTACTCTCAACAAGAGCTATTTCTTCCGGATCCGCATTCAGCAGTTTTGCGGCTTCTTCGTAAGCCTTATGCCGGAGAGAGTCCATCGCGATATGGTGAGCGCTGGAGTTAGCCTCTTCCTGTGTAGCCGTCATTTCCGCAAATGCCTTTACTGCCTTCACGGTACGCTGAGGAGCAAAACTCACACATGCTGCATCTAAAAACGTCATCGTTTCAAGTACCGGCCACTCCTCTTTACGTATCTTTTCAAAATCAATATTCATTTCAATAATCCTCCTTGCATACATTTCCGTTAAAGCTGTCCCAAGACCTTTTCCGTACGTATACATTCATGCATGTTTGTAT
>CATWBR010000131.1 GCA_958349075.1 uncultured Clostridium sp. | reverse complement strand
GACAAATTATTGTCAAAGGTTGTTTACTGAGCCTTGAAAAACCGCTCTGTTTATACTATAATTAACCATTAGCGGTATAAGACGTTACCGTTCACACCGGATATATTCCGCAAAGCGTGCTGCCCGGCACGGAGTGAACCGTAACTGTAAACACCAATGAACCGGGAGGATACTATGATTCTGTCATGTAATAACATATCAAAAGCATTCGGCACCGACTCCATTCTGGAGCATGTGTCATTCCATATAGAAGAGCGGGAAAAGGCGGCGATTGTCGGAATCAACGGCGCCGGTAAAACTACGCTGTTCAAGATCATTGTCGGCCAGATGGCGGCCGATGAGGGGGATGTCGTCTGTTCCCGCGGTAAGACACTCGGATACCTGGCGCAGCACCAGGATATCAGCAGCGACAACACGATATACGACGAGCTTATGGAGGTCAAGAAGCCCATTCTCATGATGGAGCAGCAGATCCGTGAGCTGGAGATAAAAATGAAGCATACAGAGGGCGACGCACTGGAAGAGCTTTTTCAGACCTACAGCAGGCTGAACCACGAATTTGAGCTGATGAACGGCTATGCCTGGCAGAGTGAAATCACCGGCGTTTTAAAAGGCCTGGGATTTGTGGAGGAAGAATTCAGAAAACCGGTTAAGGAATTATCAGGCGGCCAGAAGACACGCGTTTCCCTCGGAAAGCTCCTGCTCTCGAAGCCGGACATTATTCTGCTCGACGAGCCGACCAACCACCTGGATATGGAGTCCATCGCCTGGCTGGAGGGCTACCTGATCAATTATGCGGGAACCGTCGTGATCGTGGCTCATGACCGGTACTTTTTGGACCGCGTCGTGACAAAGATTATCGAACTCGACAACGGAAAAGCCACAACCTTTCAGGGCAACTATTCCGCTTACGGCGAGAAGAAGGCCATGCTGCGCGCCGGCATCATGAAAGCATATTTAAACCAGCAGCAGGAGATCAAGCATCAGGAAGAAGTAATCACAAAGCTGCGCTCCTTCAACCGTGAAAAGTCGATCAAACGGGCGGAAAGCCGTGAAAAGCTGCTGGCCAAGATCGATGTCCTGGACAAGCCGATGGAGTTGAACGATGCGATGAACATCACGCTTGAGCCGAATATTGTCAGCGGCAACGACGTTTTGACCGTGCGCGGACTCACAAAGAAATTCGACGGGCCCATGCTTTTTTCGAACGTGGATTTTGACATCAAGCGCGGGGAACGGATTGCCATTATCGGCAACAACGGCACCGGCAAAACCACGATCCTGAAAATCATTAACGGACTGGTCAAACAGGATGCAGGCGAGATTACACTGGGGGCAAAAGTCCAGGTGGGTTATTACGATCAGGAACATCAGGTGCTCCACATGGACAAGACCTTGTTCCAGGAGATCCAGGACACTTACCCGAATATGAACAACACCCAGATCCGCAATATCCTGGCAGCGTTTCTTTTCACCGGCGATGATGTCTTCAAGCTGATCCGCGATCTGAGCGGCGGCGAGCGCGGACGCGTGTCACTGGCAAAACTGATGCTCTCCGAGGCGAATTTCCTGATCCTGGATGAGCCGACCAACCATCTCGACATTACCTCCAAGGAGATCCTGGAAAACGCCCTCGTAAACTATACGGGAACCGTGCTTTACGTCTCCCATGACCGTTACTTTATCAACAAGACGGCCACCAGGATCCTGGACCTGAAGAAGGGGACCCTGATTAATTATATTGGGAATTACGATTACTATCTGGAAAAGAAAGATACAATGGAGCAGCTTTATGTCCCGGCCGAGGGCCTTTCGTCCTCCCAGGATACGAATGCCGCTTCCGCCTCCGGGCCTTCCTCCGTCTCCCCGTCTTCCATGGACTGGAAACAGCAGAAGGAACTGCAGGCCAAACTGCGCAAAAAGCAGAACGCCCTGAAAAAGACGGAGGATGAGATACACGCGCTGGAATCAAGAGAACAGGACATCGACGGGCTGCTCTGCCTGGAAGAAGTGTTTTCAGACGTGCCGAGACTGATGGAACTGAATAAAGAAAAAGAGGAGATCGCTTCCAAACTTGAAAAGCTCTATGAGACCTGGGAGGAGCTGGCGGAAGACGCCGAGTAACTTTTAAATTATTTGTAAAATGCACGGCTTAACAGATTCCCGTCATTCTTAAATAGGAGGAGGGCGTCTCAAAATCACAGTTCCGCTGTGATCTTGAGCTCCCCTCCTCCTACTCTTTGTTCTGTCCGTTATTCCCGTCCTGAAGCAGGCATATCCCCACACAGGCAAGCCCGATTCCAAGGAGGGTAAATCCCGTATCCATATCGATTGCTCCCATGGACGACAGTACAGTGACTGCAATTCCCATGGCCAGGGCAACCGCCTTAAAAACGAGCATGGCAATCCCATGGATCCGCCTATCATTCTTCCTCTCCTCCGGTCCGGGCGCCTCGGCCTGCATCAGTTTGTCAACCGATATTCCCAGAATTTCCGCAAGCTTTGGCAGGGATTTTATATCGGGGCAGGACAGCTCCCGCTCCCATTTGGAAACCGCCTTGTCCGTCACTCCCATTTTCGCGGCCAGTTCAGCCTGCGTCATTCCCTGTTCCCTGCGGAGGGAGGCAATTGTCATTCCCATTGTCTGTTTTTCCATAACCATAGCTCCCTTCTCCCGGTAACTAATAAGCTCCCGCACATCCTGGCGTCATCCATTCCATGATACCACGCCGCCGGATTCTACTCAACCGACCAAAAGGTTACTCCGGCCGACCATTGGTTTACATGTGACTGTTTACTCGCCGCGCAGAGCCTTAAGCAGAAGGTCTATCTTCTCATCCCCTGCCCTCGCCCTCAAAGCTTCTTCCACCACCGGACCTCCCGTCTCCCTCATCTGACGAAGCAGTTCGTCGGAAAGTTCCACCGTCTCAATGCCTGATTCGGCCAGGACCTCGGTACATGCATAAAGCTCCCTCTCATCGGTCTCTCTGGCGTAATCCACCATCTCCTCCGACGTCTCCTTCAGAATCTGCTGCTCCTCACCACTCAGCGAATCATAAAATTCCTTTCCCACCAGTATACAGTCAAAATAGATTTTATGATTGGTCCGGATCAGATACTTTTGCAGACGTTCAATGGAATTGGTGACAATGAGCGGAAGCGTATTCTCCTGTGAATTCACAAGCCCCTGCTGAAGCGCGGAATAGACCTGATGGATATCATATACCTTTGTCTGTGCGCCAAGGCTCTGCCAATATGCCCCTTCCGTCGCATTGGAGGAATAAATCCTTACCTGCAGCTTTGAAAAATCCGCTCCGTCCTCTATCTTATCATTGCTTGTCAGGACGCGGTAATGGGCGGGAAAAACGGCCAGAAGTTTTGTTCCTCTCTCTTCGCATTCCTCCTCCAGCATCCGGCGAACCTTCCCTTCCCTGAGAAGTCCGTCTATTTCCTTCAGGGATGCATCCGAAAGGGTAGTTGCCCACAGCATCGCCTCCATCGTCTCCGTGGCGGCCGGCCCGATTCTCATCTCCACCGTCCCGTTCAGCAGAGGCTTGTCGCTGTCATTGACATGCCCCAGCGTATCGTCCGGAAATGTCTCGACGAGGAATCCGCCCTCGGAGCACTCCTCCAGCCTCATTTTAAAACGGCCGGCAATCTTCTGGGTCGTACTGTATGCGGTGGCGGAATGCGTCAGGAGAATCACCTTTGCGTCATGCCCCGCCGCCGTATCCCTTTCCTGTTCCTTCAGAAGGATGCCGAAAAGCTCCGTCTCGGGCTGTGCAGCGCTGCATCCGGCAAACAGTAATAAAGCGGCCGTCCAAAGAACTGCCAAAACTCTCTTTATTCTCATTCTTCTCCCCCCTCCCGTATCCTGGCCCGGAATTGTCCCGGAGTCTCTCCCTCATACCGCTTGAATACGCGGATAAAGCTCTGCGGTGAGTTAAAGCCCACCCTGAGCCCGATATCTCCGACCGTCTCTTCCGTCTCCATGAGAAGGTCTTTCGCCTGCTCCAGACGGTACCGGTTCAGATAATCCAGGAACCCAGGCGGCTGGTGCTCCGCAAATATCCTGGACAGATAAGGCGCCGTAAGTCCCAGCTTTTCGCTGATGCTCTCCAGGGAAAGGGAACTGTCGCCGTATCCGTCCCTTATCAGCTCCATTGCACGCTCCACGCGGATATGCACCTCCCGGCTCCCCTCCGGCTCCCTCTTTCCGTCGTCCCCTTTTAAGAAGCGGCCAAGCATCTGTACGCCCGGATTCTCCGGCCTGGCTCTCTCCATCCTCTGTTCCAAATCTGCCTGTGCCTGCAGCCATAGCACATTTAAATCAAAGAGGGTTCCCGCCAGATCGCTGCCTCCCGCCGCCACTTCAAAACTGCGTTCGGCCAGTTGGCGGCGAAGCGATTTTTCAAACCGCTCAAGCTCCCGGTACCACGTCGTCTCCGTCATGGCCGTTCTCATGCAGAGTACGATTCCAATCCTCTGCTCCTCCATATCCACGGACTGGACCAGAGCCGTTTTCCCCCAGTACTCTTCGCTGCAGCGGATTACCTAGAGTCCGTACAGCTCCCCATCCACCGGACTTTCGCCGCCATGTTCCCTGCTCCTGTAGGTAAGAGCCAGCACCCGGTAGCTGCCGTCAAGCGGAAACGGGCTTTCGATCTGTTCCAGCGTCTGCCTCACCGCATTTTCTTCCCAGCTTCCCCCGGTCATCAACTGTTTAAAAAGATGCTCGCTGAGTGAAGCCCCAACCGACTGCAGAATATCCCTCAGTCTCTGGCTCTGTTCACGGTCCTCCGCCACAATTCCCCGCAGCAGCTCCTGTTCGGTAGCCGTTCCTTTGCAGTTTCCCATCCGGCCGCCCGGATTCTTCTGTGAGATGAGCGATTCCAGAAGCGCACGGAAAGGCCGGTAAATACGCCATATCAGGTAAAAAGACGCAAACACCAGCAGCAATAGCGCAAACAGGCCGTATGTAACCAGGGCCCGCGCCAGCCTGGGCGTCTCCACGTCCAGAAGAATCCCGTCCATATGCTGTATGAAATACCATCCCGTCCTGTCCGACTGATAGACCAGAAGATATCCTTCACCGGATCGGTAAATTCCCTTCCCGTCCCCTGTCTGTTCCTGCTCCGAAACCATCAGCCGGTCTGCCCCGGGATAGGCCAGCATATCGGAAAAAACCGGGATTCCCCTGCTGTCATACACATAGATCATTCCGCCGCCCTTTGTCTGTTCCGCCGCCAATCCCATCTTCCGGTAAATTTCGGGCAGATTCAGCCTGAGAATCACCCTCGCAAGCGTCTTCGCGTCGGGATAATCCATTATCATCCATCCCTCACCGTTCAGGCAGAAAAAACCGTTCCCAAAACCGGCTGTTTCCGGAGTCCCGGGGGAATTCCCCTTCCCTGCGGTACCGCCCGAAAGCTCCAGGAGTTCCTGAGCGGAAAAGCTTTCACTGCTGACCACGCTTTTATCCGAACCGAGTACCTTGTCCGAGTAAGGCAGGTACAGGTATGCCTCCGTCACATCCTCATCCCTGTCCACGAGATTTGAAAGCTCCTGCACCACATTCATCGCCTGCTGCTGAAGCAGAGCTTTGCCCGAAACCATCAGACGGCTGCAGTCCTGCGCCTGCAAAAGGCTCTCCATCTTTGCGGTCAGCGAAGCCGCCGCCTTGTCCGCCTCCAGGCTCCGTTCCTTCATATTGGCAAAACAGACGTCCGACTGTTTCTCCAAATATTGTTCTTCATACAGATTCCTTAGAAAATAACCAAAAAAAGTGCCGATCACTACCGTTACCGTCATAAGCACCAGCAGCGTTTGTCCAAACATTCCGGAAAGCCGGAATTTAAACCTTATCCGTTTCATCCACTCTACCCCCGCTCTATCGTACCATAAATCACTTCTACGGACAAGGCGGCTGCGTCACTCCACGTCAATTCCCCGGGGTGAATGAATCACTTCCCGGGGAATTGCCATGGAGACGGTGTGCAAGGAGAATCGTTCCGCCTGCTATGCTGTTTTAAAGGTAAATGTATAGGTCCGCGCCGTTTTTCCGTCCGGCCCTGTCACTACGACGGCGGCCGGTCCGGATGCCGGTACGGTGACCGGACAGCGGCTGGATGCCGGTACGCCGTTGACGGTAAGACCGGTAATACGTTCCGACATTGCCACAGGAGTCATGGTCACGGTACCCTGAAGCGGAGAAACGATCACCTCATACTCATATTCAAACGGAACAAACTTGTTGGAAACAGCATATTTTAACCGTCCGTCTTCGAGCGTTTCATTTTCCATCTCCTGTCCTGCTTTATACTTAAAGTCATGGCCGACGAGTTCCGCGTCCAGGAAGGTGACGCTGCTGAGCTGGGCATTCGTCCTGTAATCGAAGTAGAGGTTGCTCTCCACCCGCTCACTTGCCCCCGTATTGTCAACTTCCAGGCGTGTAAATACATTGCCGTCATATTTTCCCTTATATTCTGCCAGTACCTGTTTTCCTGCGATGGAAAAACCCGTCCAGTTCAGGGTGTTAAAGCTGTTTCCGTCCTTTGCCAGGAGGGCGCCGTCGCCGCGCCTGTCGTCACTGACACCATCCGGGCCGTAATTGACCAGATTCTGCAGGCACTGTTCCCAGACCATCAGATAGTCTGAACCGACCCCGATCCGGTTGTGCCCCGTATACAGCTCTTTGACCGATTTCCCGTCCTTCGTATAGGCCGCCATCAACTGCTGTTGCAGCGAGAGAAGCAGATCCTGACGCACGCCTCTGGCTCCGAACTGATCTGCCACCCAGTAGCGGTTGACGCCGTAAATATCGGAGGAGAACAAAAGTCCGTGTTCGCGGTCATATATCAGTATAGAGGCATCCTCGTGTCCGGGAAGCTGGTAAAACTCGAATTTGCAGTTTCCCAAATCCAGGGTATCTCCCTCCGAAACGGGATGCACTTTATCACCTTCATATGTACCCGATACCGTACCGTCAATAACCGGGTTGCCGCTTGTATAATCTTTAGCATATGTCTCAATGCTCCATTCCCCGCCCATCGGTCCGACCCTGTCGCAGAAATATACATCCAGGCCGTTATGGTAGGCAACCGCCAGGGCTCCCTTATGATCCGGATGGTTATGGCCCAGCACAAAGACATAGGGTTTGGTCGCGATCTCATTTACCCGGTCAATCAGGCTGGTTGTGGTATTGGTGGGCATCAGGCCGTCGTAGAGGATTCCCAGCCGGCTGCCCTCAATATAGTAGGCCGCCGCCTGGAAGTTGTCGAAAAAACGGTAAACGGCCGGATAATCCTCCGAACCTTCATGGAGCTTATCCATGGCAAAATCATGCCAGGCGGGACGGTCGATCCGCCAGACGAACCGGCTTACGGGGCTGTCCTTCAGGCCGTCCCTGGTAGCATAAGCTTCCACCTCCACACAGAAATAAACGTTGTCATAGGGGAAATCCCAGTTGTTATTAAGGCCGAACATGGGATCGGTCGAGTATCCCGGAATATAATCGTTCCACTCTCCCCACTCATCGCTCAGGGTGACGCCGTTGCCGCGGTCCCCGATAAACAGGCCCTTCATCTCCGGGTGGGAGATGTTAAAAGCCCGGCAGCGCCAATGCACCGTCGCATTCCGGGTGGGAGTAAACCAGATCGGGCGGCAGCGCACAAATTTCCTGTGGGATACCGGCATAGCCCACACCGGGGAGACCATTCTTCTTCCGATGGTTTCAATGACAATCCGCGCCTCCGTATCGGTAATTCCATCGGCCGGGTTGATTGTCCGGTCCGTCCTTCCCCTCATATAATTGTATCCTGCCAGCGTATTCAGCGCATTCCGGCAGTCCGGGCTTATTTTAGCCGCATCCTCAAATCCGGACAGGTAATCTGTATCCAGGTCATCCAGGCGGAAAGCGGCGCACAGAATCACTGCCGCATCCTCGCGGGTCATGGCCGACATCGGGTAAAAGCAGTCATCCGGGGACGCCGCGGATAAAATCCCCATGTCAAGGGCCGCTTCCACTGGTTTAACATAGTCATTCCTGCCTGTCACGTCAAAATAATTTCTCACGCGCTCTTCTTTCAGGACATTGCCCTCACCGTCAATATCGGTGCCGTCATCCATGACGCCGTTATAGTGATACCAGCCGAAATAACCGGCCAGGCGGATCATAAAATCGCCTCTTGTCATCGGCCTGTCTACCTCGATGGAGTGGGCGCCGGACGTCTGTCCTGTGTGAAAATTCACGGAATATACCGTTCCTTCCATGGACCAGGTTATCTCAACATCATATCCGCCGACTCCGTCCCTCATGACAATCGTTCCGTCCGGCTCCACGGATACGAGGTGCTTATTACTCGTTCTCCATGTGCCTTCCGTCTTCTCTTCCCCGTCTACAACAGCCACCAGTTTCACCGGCTGGATAAATTCGAGCATATAGGTCTGGCCGTTCATATTCACGTCACCGCCCTGGATGTAAATGCCGCCTTCGGGAGCTTTTTTCTTATCCTGAACCGGTGCGGAGCTCTCCCCTTTTTCAGTTCCTTCCGTGCCCGGGTTCACCGCGGCCGCTGCGCATCCCGGCAGAATCGAGGACAGGCTGATGGCGGCGGCTCCCCATGCCATGCCCTTTACAAACTGACGTCTGCTGATCGTTCCCGCCGGCCGCCCCTCCTGCATCTCCGTCTGTTCCACTGTTTCTCTCATACGCGTTCCCTCCTCAAAAATCACATTGATATGGTGGATGTCCGCTCCCGCATTCTGCATTACCGCGCCGTCCACATTTTGTTTGTCTTCTGTTCTAATTTCTCTTATTTCCTATCTTATTCCCTATCTTATTTCATCCCTTATTTCACCTCTTACCCCGTATTTCTCCTTTTCAGCTTCTTTCCAAAGAGAATCCGGCAAAGAAGCAGGCTGACTTCAAATAAAAACAGCATGGGGAATGCCACCAGTATCTGTGATGTCACATCCGGAGGCGTGATCAGCGCGGCTATTACAAAGACCGCAAGAATCACGTATTTCCTGTTCTTTTTCAGCACTTCCGGGTTAAGGATTCCGGCTTTTGTCAGCATAATCACAACCACCGGCAGTTCAAAAACAATTCCGAATGTCACCAGGGTCGTTGCAACAAAGCTTATATAGCTCTCGATCGATACCATTGGGGAAATTGTCTGCCCCGCATTCATTCCTGCAAAAAACAGCAATGTGATGGGCAGAACGATTTCAAACGCAAAGACCGCACCTGTAAAAAACTGTACCATCCCAAAGGTCAGGATCACAAAACACGACCTGCGTTCCCTGCGCGTCAGCCCGGGCCTGATAAATCCCCATACCTGGTAGATAATGACCGGACAGGCAAATGCCGCACCACCGATCAGCGCCAGGCGGATATACGACAGCACCAGTTCCGTGGGCGCAATATACACAAACTGAAATCCCTCCGCCTTTTCTATCAGGCGCTGCGTCAGCCAGGCCGCCTGTCCCAGGCAGAGAAATACCGCCACGAAAAAGCAAATGATGCAGGCCACCAGCCGTTTTCTGAATTCCTCCAGATGGGAGACCAGAGACATCCTGCACTCACCGGCGTCTCTCTTCAGTTTCAAGTGTTTTAGAAAAGCGGCACGTTTCCCACCCAATTCTTTTTCCAAATACCATCACCTCACTTCTTTTCCGGGTTTCCCCGCCGCATAATCCGGAAATTCTATTTTTCCCGGCCGCCTGCTTTTCGTCAGCTTTCCGCCTGTTCCTCCGCCGCCGGGTATGTCTCATCCTCGGCTCTCTTACTGCTCCTCTTAAAGTTTCCTATAGTCTGTCCCATCGCCTTTCCAAGCTGAGGCAGCTTTTTCGGACCAAATATCAAAATCGCAATTCCCATAATGATTAACAGTTCTGTTGTTCCCAGTCTCATTCTTTTCTCCCTTTCTATTTTTCTTCCTCTTAAACCTGACTCTGCAACGGCGCAGCTTCCTCCCGGACAGCCTCCGCATCCCTGCTTTCCGGCTGCGAAGCGGTCTGATGAACGGCCGGTTCTGCGCTCTCTTTCCATTCGCCCTCAAATGAATTTACATACTTTTTGAAGGATCCGACCGCCTGGCCTGCGAGTTTTCCCAGCTCCGGCAGTTTTGACGGGCCAAAGACCACCAGCGCCACCACCAGGATCAGGATTAATTCCGTTGTTCCAATTTTCATTCCCTGCCTCCTTATTGTCCGTGCAAATGTCCGCGAGATATCCGCATGTTTTCATCCGCATCCGAATTTTGATAGAATCAGCTTAACAGGGAACATGGGGAGTGTATAGTTTCAATTCTTTTCCATTCCTAAGAATTATGGGATATTTTTATTCAAACTGCATTTTTTGTTCATCCCGGAACGGGCATATTAAAAATTGTTAAAACAAAGGAAATAACCTGTTTCCTGATACAACACTCTGAAAT
>CATWBR010000130.1 GCA_958349075.1 uncultured Clostridium sp. | reverse complement strand
ACTCATCGGAGAAGAGTAGAGATTGGCGTCTCAAAGAAAAATTGAAAATCAGGAGGTAGAATGTATGAAAAAAATGATGGCGGTTTTGTTGGCACTTTCTCTGAGTATGGGGCTGGCCGGCTGCGGAGCGAAGGGCACTTCCGGTTCGGGCGCGGGAGAATCCGCTGCTGCCGATTCCGGTAAAGGAAAAGTGGTTATTATCTCATCTACCGTATCTTCAAACGAGGAAGAGTACCGTATTGCCGATCAGATGGTAGAGAAATTTCCCGGCCGCGTAACGCATGTGACCTGGCCCGAGAACTACAGCACGGAGCAGGAGCAGATGATAAGCGTAGTGACCAAAGTCGCTTCCGACCCGGATGTAAAAGCCATAGTATTTATCCCAGGTTTCCCGGGAACCAATGCGGCGATTGACAAACTGAAAGAGCTTCGCGGCGATGAAGTCCTCCTCCTGGTTGCTGGAATGGGCGAAAATCCTCCCGACGTGGCAAAGCGCGTGGACTTTGGCATGATGCCCAATGAACTGGAATTAGGCCACCTGACCGTGGAAGAGGCTCAGAAAATGGGAGCCGATACCTTTTTATACTATTCATTTCCACGATTCCTCTCTGATCCGATTATGATCCGCAAGAGAGACGACATGAAAGCGACAAGCGAGAAACTGGGCATGACATTCGTAGAGCTTACGGCTCCGGATCCTGCCGGTGATGCGGGCGTGTCCGGTATGCAGCAGTTTATGTTTGAAGATATTCCGAAGCAGATTGAAAAATATGGCGAGAATACATGTATCTGGGGAGCACAGTGCGGAATGCAGGTGCCGATCATCAAAACGGTAATGGAAAAACATGCAATCATGTCACTTCAGTGCTGTCCATCCCCTCTTCACGGTTATCCGACCGCACTGGGCCTGGAATTATCCGACGACCAGAAGGGCGACGTAAGCTACATTATTGACCAGACTAAAGAGAAGCTGAAAGAGGCGGGCTGCGAAGGACGTTTTGCAACATGGCCCGTACCGAACTCCATGATGGCCACAGCCGCCTGTACCAATTATGCGATTAAATGGATCGACGGTGAAATAACAGAGAGAAGTGATGTCGCTGCCCTTAAGAAATGTATGGAAGAGTATGCGGGCGTAGAGATTACACTGGCTCCCTATACGGAAAATGGAGAAACTTACGATAAGATCCAGCTTATTACCATGCCATTCCTGGAGTATTAATATGATTTGCCGTTTCTGATTGGAACTTGGGGGCACAGCGGGAGGCCGCCGTGCCCCTCTTTGATTGACATTATTTTGCAGGCGGGAGGGAGACTTGTGAGTGAATGCTTTCTCGAAATGAAAAACATTTCAAAAGATTTTTATGGGAACCAGGTTCTTAAGGATGTGAGTCTGGAGGTTAAAAAGGGTGAGATACATGCGCTGATAGGAGAGAACGGTGCAGGTAAATCAACCCTGATGAACATTCTGTTCGGAATGCCGGTGATACATTCCACGGGAGGTTTCGAGGGGAAAGTGATAATCGACGGAAAAGAGGCGGTCATCAAATCCCCCCATGAGGCGATGGATTACGGCATCGGTATGGTGCATCAGGAATTTATGCTGCTTCCCGGATTTACAATCACCGAGAATATTAAAATCAACAGGGAAATCACGAAGAAGAACGCATTCAGCGGCGTATTCGGAAAGAGGCTGGAAACACTCGATATGAAGACGATGAACCAGGACGCCAGAAGAGCGCTGGACACGCTTGAAATGCCGCTCGACGAAGAGGTGCTCGTGGAAGGACTTCCCGTTGGATACATGCAGTTTATTGAGATAGCCAGAGAAATTGATAAAAAGGGAGTCAAGCTCCTGGTGTTTGACGAGCCGACCGCTGTTCTGACCGAAAAAGAAGCGGAGAACATGATGGATGCGGTGCGTAAACTGTCGAAGCTTGGAATCGGAATTATATTTATCAGCCACAGGCTGGATGAAATAGTGAGTCTTGCCGACCGCGTCACGGTCCTCCGGGACGGCGAGTGGGTGGCCACAAAAGATATCAAGGATACAAATGCAAAGGAAATCGCAGAGCTTATGATAGGCCGTAAGGTCGAAATAAGCCGTGCAAGCGATGAAGAGCGCAGCATCTCGGATGAAGTCATACTCTCAATTAAAAATTTTGAGGTGGGAATGCCGGGAGAGCGCGTCAAAGGCGTCGATTTGCAGGTCCGCAGGGGAGAAATCCTCGGTATCGGCGGACTGGCCGGACAGGGAAAACTCGGCATTGCAAACGGATTAATGGGAATTTATCCATCCAGGGGAGAAGTACTTTTTGAAGGGCGGAAACTGGAACTGAACAATCCCCGTCTGTCGATTCAGGAAGGACTCGGCTTTGTGAGCGAGGACAGAAAGGGGATTGGCCTGCTCCTGGATGAATCTATAGAGATGAACATTGTTATAACGGCAATTGAAATTACAAATCAGTTTTTAAGAAAAGTAGGTCCCTTTAGTTTCAAGGATCCCTCCGCTATCCGGAAACATGCGCAGAAAATGATAGGGGATCTGGATATCCGTTGCACCTCTTCCCAGGAAGACGCGGGAGAATTAAGCGGCGGTAACCAGCAGAAGGTCTGTGTGGCAAGAGCGCTGACGCTGAACCCAAAGCTGCTGCTCGTCTCGGAACCGACCAGAGGAATTGACATCGGCGCCAAAAAGCTGATTCTGGATTTACTGGTGCAGCTTAACAAGGACTTTGGAATGACGATCATTATCACTTCCTCCGAGCTGGCGGAGCTGCGAAGCGTCTGTGACGAGATTGCAATTATCTGTGACGGAAAGGTGAACGGTATACTGTCACCGCTCGCGCCGGAAGCGGAATTCGGCCTGATGATGTCGGGAAGCAAAAAAATACAGGAAGAGGTGCTGAGTGAATGACAAAGAAATTATCTGAAAACGAAAATAGACAAAAAAGTCTTGTGAACGAAGTGGTCAGTAAAGTCGGTACCCCCAGGCTGATTATCGGGATATTTTTCCTGATTACGCTTGTAATGAGCTGTTTTCTCGATATTTCACTTCCGATGACACTTTCCGATATTATAAAGAGGATCGGTATGAACGGCGTCCTGGTTCTTGCGATGGTGCCGTCCATCCAGGCGGGGATGGGACCCAACTTCGCCCTGCCCCTCGGAATCTGCTGCGGCCTTCTGGGCATGGTCATTTCCATCGAAATCGGCATGCTGGGTCTTGGATTTCTGATTGTTGCCATGATTATCGCCACCGTGATTGCCGTCATCGTAGGCATATTGTATGGAAAACTTTTAAACAGCATCAAGGGGTCCGAGATGGCGATTGCAACCTATACCGGTTTTGCCGCAGTTGCGGTTATGTGTCTCGTATGGCTGATGCTCCCGTTCCAGAGCCCCAATATGAAATGGTTTTTAGGAGACGGACTCAGGGAAACCATCCAGCTTGAAAACATAGGAGCAGACGGACTGTTCAACGATTTTCTCCGAATTACAATCGGTAACTTTACGGTACCGACCGGACTTCTCCTCGTGCTTGGCCTTTTCTGCTTCCTGATCTGGATGTTCTTTAAGAGCAAATCCGGTATGGCGGTGGTTGCATGTGGAAAAAGCAATAAATTTGCCGTGGCTTCGGGCATGGATATCAACAAAAACAGGATTATAGGAAATATCCTGTCAACGGTTCTGGGCGCTGTAGGAATCATCATATATGCGCAGAGTTATGGTTTTGTTCAGCTATATACGGCTCCGTTAATGATGGCATTCCCCGCAGTAGCCGGAATCCTGATAGGAGGCGCAACTCCCAATGCGGCAAAGGTTTCCCATGTATTTATCGGAACACTGTTATTCCAGGGACTGCTGGCATCAGCTCTCCCGGTGGCCAACGTGGTGTTCGCGGGAACCGATTTGTCTGAAATGATTCGTATGGTAATTCAGAATGGCATTATTTTATACGCTTTATGCCAGGTGAAAGGAGGCGCCCGCTCATGAAACAGAAAATTAACTGGAAGAACTGGCTGATGGATAACATCGTCATGATCATTTTCCTGGCGTTTACAATCGTCGGCCTGATGCTCTCAAACGGTGAAGGATTTACGTTCCTGGTTTCGGAACTGAGCTCCCGGTTTTTCAGAAATGCATTCCTCGTGCTGTCTCTGATTATTCCGGTACTGGCAGGCCTGGGCCTCAACTTCGGTATTGTCATCGGAGCGATGGCGGGACAGATTGCCATTGTCGCAGTCAGGTACTTTTACATAGGAGGACTGGGCGGCTTCTTCCTCTGCCTCCTGGTGGCAACGCCGCTGGCAATTCTGTTCGGCTTTTTTACAGGAAAACTGTACAATAATACGAAAGGACAGGAAATGATTTCCGGCCTGATTGTAGGATATTTTGCAAATGGTTTATATCAGTTCCTCTTCCTGTTTGTGATTGGTTATATCATCCATGTATCGGCTACAAACCCGTTAATCAGACCGACCGGAACGGGAATCAGGACAACGGTGGATCTGGTGCCGGTGGAAGAGGGCGGACTCAAATACGCGCTGGATAATGTGTGGAAAGTTCCGTTAATGTGGGTGATACTCATCAGCGCGGTTCTGATCCTTGCGTATCTCGTTTTCCGCTATTTAAAAAAGAAAGACAGAAATGCCTTTATCGGAAATGCACTGGCATGCGTGGCGGCCGTCATATTCAGCGCATGGGCAATCATGACTCGCTCCGGACTGATTCTTATCAAGGTTCCGATGGCGACCGGACTTTTTATTGTGGCGCTGTGCGTATTTACACAGGCCATCATGAAGACGAAACTGGGACAGGATTTCAGAAGCGTGGGCCAGAACCAGCACATTGCGGAAGCTTCCGGAATCAATGTGGACAGAACGAGGATGATCGCAGTTATTTTATCCACCGTCCTGGCCGCCTGGGGGCAGATTATTTTCCTCCAGAACACCGGTACCTTAAACAGTTACGGCGCCCACACGCAGATTGGTATGTTTTCGGTTGCTGCGCTCTTGGTGGGCGGGGCATCCATCTCAAAGGCTACAATAAAACAGGCAATGATTGGAACACTGTTGTTTAACGCGATGTTCATCATGTCGCCCGAGGTAGGCCAGGCCGTGTTTGGCCAGCCGTTACTGGGTGAGTATTTCAGAACCTTTATGGTATACGGTGTCATCGGACTGGCGCTGGGCCTTTATGCCTGGAGAGGAAACAAGAAGACGGAGATTCATATATAAAAGGCAGAAAAAGTATGATATAATGTCCACGAGGTGGTACAATTGGCGAAATCAGATGAAAAGAATGAGACTGCGAATGTCAGTGATATTCCCCATTTCTTCCGTAAATTCTGTGGAAATACGAAAAACGGCAATTATGATTTATATTGCCAGGAATTTGCATACAGCATAATCTATGGAAACTTAAATTCCAATAACCTTCAGAACATTCTGGGGGTTATTGGTTTGTCCAAAGTTCCGAACCGTCTGATGCTCGTACAGACCGATCACAAGGATGTTTTCTGGGTTTATCCCGATTTTAACCATTTCCCGAGAATGTTCCATATCATCCAGTCGATTCAGAGAAGCCTTCTGCGCAATCAGGTGGAGGGGCTTGTTGCGGACTATCTGGGGCGGGGAATTATCGGTATATTTTTATGCACTCCCCAAAAACGGTACAGCGAGGAGAAAGAGTATGCGGATAAACTGAAAGAACTGGCCGGCTCGATCATCGCCCAGGTGAATGAGGAGGACGGGGAGGACATTACCGTCGGAATCAGCTCCTACTGCAGCGGGATTGATCACTTTCCGCAGGCCTATGCGGAGTGCAAGAGCGCGCTCCTGGACGGCTTCAGAGGAAAGAAAAACCAGTACGCATACTTCAGGGAATTAAAAATGCCGAGGGTGCTCTACGAACCCGGTGTGATACGCGCCTGTTCCGGGAAAATGATAACCGCAATGCTGGAAGGAAATCAGGAGGAGATAGAACGCCTGGTGGACGAAAGTGTCTGTTATATGCAGACCGTTTTGTTGGATCCGGTGGATGTGCGATTTGTTTTTATAGAAATGCTGGGGCAGATTAAGAGCCGTTTTGTGGAGATGGCTTCGGAAGAAGGGGAACTGGAAAGCATCTATTTTAAATCTGCCAGGAATATTACAAACTGCAGATTTATAGAAGAAATTAAAACTCTCCTTCAAAAGTACTGCAGCAGTGTGATGAGCTGCGTCGGCACGGATATGCAGAGCGGGGATAAGCTTCTCGTGCGCTATATTGATGAGGCCATTGAACAGAATTATTCCGACAGCCAGTTTAACCTTGAAAAAGCCGCCCAGATTTTCCATTACAGCCCGTACCATTTCGGGCGTCTGTTCAAACGGCTGTATCAGGTGGCGTTTAACCGGTACATATCGATTTACCGGATCGAGAGAGCCAAGGAACTGCTGTCACAGAAGATGGCGCTGAATGAGGTTGCCATGCAGACGGGATTCAGCAGTGTCAGCTATTTCTGCACCGTATTTAAGAATATGACAGGAGTGTCTCCAAAACAATATAAAGATGAGGGATGAAGAGGGTGTCTGAAAGAAGGTTTCCGGCGGAAACAGGCTTTTGGGCATCCTCTATCGTTGAGTGGCAATGAAAAGTTCGCGAAGCGTGCCTATCGTTGTTTTGACAGGTTGACATTTTGGCAGAGCCGTCATAAAATAATTTTAGACAATAGTTAGTATTCTAACTGTAAGACAGCTAAATGAATGCATGACAACAACTCAGTGGAGGCATTATCAATGAAAGATATCAAACGTATTTTACAATTTGCAAAGCCATGCCGGCCGGATTTTCTTCTGGCCATCTTTTTCGTTGTGATAGAAACCAGTTTTGAACTGATTATCCCGATGATTATGGCGGGGATTCTGGACGTGGGCGTGGCCGGTAGGGATTTGAACTACATATATTCCAAAGGGGGACTGATGGTGGTATGTTCGCTCATTTCCCTGTGCACCGGCCTTTTGTATGCCCGCTATTCCGCCAGGGCCGCGGGTGGATTCGGTGCGGGACTTCGTGAGGCGGAGTATGAGAAGCTGCAGGAATATTCCTTCGGAAACCTGGATCATTATGAAACCTCTTCCCTGATTACGCGGCTCACCACCGATGTTACCGTAATGCAGAATGCAATTGTGGGAGGGATGAGGCCGATGATCCGAGGCCCCGTCATGATGGTGCTGGGCCTTTTGATGGCCTGCTATCTGAACGCGCGGCTGGCGCTGGTGTTCGCGGTATGCATGCCCGTTCTGGCGGCCATCCTGATCGGAATTATCTGCAAGGTAGCGCCGATGTACGGCAGGCTGCAGAATGCAGTTGACCATGTGAATGCGGTCGTCCAGGAGAATCTGACGGCGATCCGCGTAGTGAAGGCTTTTGTCAGAGGAGAATATGAGGAAGAAAAATTTGCCGGAGTAAATGACAACCTGAAGAGAAACAGCGAGAGGACATTCCATTTTGCCGTCCTCAACATGCCCTCATTTCTGCTCACAATGTATGCGGCCATTATCCTGATTCTGTGGTTCGGCGGGCAGATGATCCAGGTGGGAGGAATGCAGGTCGGTGAACTGACCGGCTTCCTTAGCTATGTCATGCAGATTATGAATTCCCTGATGATGATCTCCAACGTGTTTCTGATGCTGACCCGCTCCCTGGCCAGTGCAAGGCGAATCGGGGAAGTATTTGACGAGCCACTGGATCTGATGGACGGCAGTGAGAAGGAGGCAAGGATAGAACACGGCACAATCGACTTTGAACACGTATCCTTTAAATATAAGAAGGAAGCGAAACGCAGGGTTCTCACCGACATCAATATTCATATAGAAGAAGGACAGACGGTGGGCATTATCGGGGGAACGGGTTCCGCAAAGAGTACCCTTGTGTCGCTGATACCGCGTCTATACGATGTCACGGAGGGGAGCGTGAAAGTGGACGGGAGAGATGTCCGTGATTATTCGCTCATCCATCTTCGCGATGCCATCGGCATTGTGCTCCAGAAAAACGTGCTCTTTTCCGGCACGATACGTGAAAACCTGCTGTGGGGAAACCGTGACGCGGAGGAGGATGAGATTGAATGGGCCTGCCGTGCCGCCTGCGTCGATGAATTTATCGGGCGCTTCCCGGACGGGTACGATACGGATTTAGGGCAGGGGGGCGTTAATGTGTCGGGCGGACAGAAGCAGAGGCTCTGTATTGCCAGGGCGCTCCTAAAGAGGCCCAGGGTGCTGATTTTCGACGACTCCACCAGTGCCGTGGATACGGCCACCGATGCGAAGATAAGAAAACAGCTCAGTGAGCTTGCCGATACGACAAAGCTCATCATAGCACAGAGAATCACATCGGTCATGGATGCCGACCAGATTATCATCCTGGAGGATGGAAAAATCCATGCCACGGGAACCCATGAGAGCCTTCTGGCCTCGGACCCGATTTATCAGGAGCTTTACAATTCCCAGCAGAAAGGAGCGGATGAAAATGGCAAGACAGCTTAGCGCAAAAAGGCCCGAGAATCTGAAGAGAACGGTAATGAAGCTCCTGGGGTACATGGGAAACCATAAATTCCTGTTTCTGCTTGTCGCGATCCTTACGACAATCAGCGCCCTGTCGGGGCTGTTCGGCACCTATATGCTGAAACCAATCGTCAATAACTATATTGTGCCTGGCAACATGAGGGGCCTCTTTTATGCGGTCCTGTTTATGGGCGTCGTCTATCTGGCCGGTGTTTTATCATCGTTTGGATATACGCAGCTTATGGTGAGAGCGGCCCAGAAGATCACGGCCGAAATCAGGGAGGATTTGTTCCGGCATATCCAGAAGCTGCCGCTGAAATATTTTGACTCAAGGACGCACGGCGACATTATGAGCCGCTTTACCAACGATGTCGATACGGTTTCTGATGCCTTAAACAACAGCTTTGCAATGGTTATACAGAGCTTTATCCAGATTGTGGGAACGCTCACCCTGATTTTCATCCTCAACTGGCGCCTATCTCTGATCGTGTTTGTCTGTTATATCCTGATGTTCGCCTACATCCGCTACAGCGGGAAGAAGAGCAAATATTACTTCAATTACCAGCAGAAATACCTGGGCGAATTGAACGGATATATCGAGGAGATGACGGCAGGCCAGAAAGTGGTAAAGGTATTTAACCATGAAGGGGAAAACATCGAACAGTTCAGGCAGAAGAACGGCAAGCTGAAGCGCGCGGCCGTCAGCGCCCTGACTTATTCCGGCACCATGATACCGATGGTGGTCAGTATCTCCTACATCAATTATACGATTGTCACAATGATTGGGGCGTTTATGGCTCTGAAGGGATGGACGGATATCGGAAGTCTTGCAAGCTACCTCGTTTTTGTGAGACAGACGGCAATGCCGATCAACCAGTTTACGATGCAGTCGAATTTTCTTCTGGCAGCGCTTGCCGGAGCGGAACGCGTCTTTGAAACGATGGAGGAGGAGCCGGAGACCGATGAGGGAAAGGTCACGCTTGTATATGCGGAGGAAACGAAAGACGGTTCTCTCAGGGAGTGCGGCAGAAAGACGGGACTGTGGGCCTGGAAAGCGGAGGACGGGACGTTGATACGGCTCCGGGGGGATGTGCAGTTTAAGGATGTGGATTTCGGATATAACCGGGAACACCTGATACTTAAGAAAATCAGCCTCTATGCAAAGCCGGGGCAGAAGATTGCCTTTGTCGGATCCACCGGCGCGGGGAAGACGACGATCACCAACCTGATCAACCGTTTTTATGATATCGACGGGGGAAGCCTTACCTATGACGGAATCGACGTGAGGAATATAAAAAAGGATGCATTGCGCTCTTCCCTGGGGATGGTTCTTCAGGATACCCATCTGTTTACCGGCACGATCGCGGATAATATCCGCTATGGTAAACTGGACGCCACGATGGAGGAGGTGGAGGACGCTGCAAAGCTGGCCAATGCCGATTCCTTTATCAGCCGTCTGCCGAAGGGATATGAAACGATGGTGACGGCGGATGGAGGCAACCTGTCCCAGGGACAGAGGCAGCTCCTGGCCATCGCCAGGGCGGCCGTGGCCGACCCGCCCGTTCTCATCCTGGATGAGGCAACCAGCTCGATCGATACGAGAACGGAGAGACTGATTGAGAAGGGCATGGACCGGCTCATGGAGGGGAGAACCGTATTCGTCATTGCCCACCGTCTTTCCACGGTCCGTAATTCAAGTGCGATCATGGTACTGGAGCAGGGGAAGATCATCGAGAGGGGTGATCATGAGGAACTGCTCGGGCAAAGAGGCATTTATTACCAGTTGTATAATGGGATGTTTGAGCTTTCATAAGCGGGGGGCGGTTACTAACACGTATTGGCAAAATCCTTAAAGAGATTTGTATAGACTGATAGAAAAACCAACCATTAATATTTTTGT
>CATWBR010000129.1 GCA_958349075.1 uncultured Clostridium sp. | reverse complement strand
ATTCTTTACTTTACATTTATATACATTTATCCTTGCTTTGTCAAGGTTTTTTGCGCTTTTTTACTCTTTTCCTCGGATTTTATCCTGTTCCACAAATCGAGCCCTTCCTCCGCAGAATTCACTTTCTCGTCACCGAATACATTCGGATGCCTCCTGACCATCTTTGCACTGACTCCGTCGACAACGTCGTCGATTGTGAAAAGTCCCTTCTCCTCCGCAATCTGGCTGTGGCTCATCACCTGGAACAGAAGATCGCCAAGCTCCTCACAGAGGTTTTCCGGGTCATCTTTCCGGATTGCATCGATCACCTCACCCGCTTCCTCTTCCAGGCAGGGAATCAGGCTCTCGTGCGTCTGACGGCGATCCCAGGGGCAGCCATTCTCGGAACGCAGGGTGCGCATGATGTCTTTCAGGTCGTCGAAGGTATATTTTTTCTGCATCTCTTCCATAATTTTCATTTTCTCCTGACTTTGGTTCCCGCCCGGGTTCCCCGGCAGGCCTATTAAATAAGACTGTAACCATCGAAAAAATTATATCACAGAAAAAAATACAAGGCAACCGGGACACCCTCCGCCTGTTGCAAAGGCGGCCGCATATGTCAGCTTATTTCCTCCCAATCCGTGTGGAAATGTCCTTTCCTGTCATTGCGCATATAGGTATGGGCGCCAAAATAATCGCGCAGCGCCTGGATAAAATTGACAGGCATTTGACCGGTGCGGTAATAGTCATAATAATTTAATGACGATTGGAGGCAGGGCAGAGGTACCCCTGAAACAACCGATGCGGCCGACACCTTCCGAAGTGAACTTTCAAGCGTACCGATATCCGCAAACTCCGACGACAGAATCAACGGCCGGTGCGCAATATCCCGCACCTTTTCAATCCGCTCCAAGAGGGCGCTTCTAATAATACATCCGTCCTTCCACACCGAGGCCAGACCTGCCAAATCGATATTCCAGTTTTCTTCCTCCGCCGCTTTGGCGATTAATTCAAATCCCTGGCTGTATGCCGTAATGACGGCCATCAAAAGAGCCTGTTCCATCTCCCTTATTTCTGTCTGAGGCAGAGCACAGGAGTGGAATTCCAGGTTCCCGGCGCCGGACATCCGCTCTTCTTTTTTGGCTGAAAATACCCGGGCCATCTGTGCCTCATAAACCGTGGGCATGTAAACTCCCCGCTCTACAGACTCTTCCACAGTCCATTTACCGGTTCCCTTCTGTTCTGCCACGTCCAGTATTTTGTCAATCATCCAGGTGCCGTCTTCGGCCTTCTTTTTCAGGATTTTCGCGCTGATTTCGATTAAATAGGAGTTCAGTTCCCCCCTGTTCCACTCCTCAAAAACGGACTGGATTTCTTCAATCTCCATCTTCCCGACAAAACGCATAAACTGGTATGTTTCTGCAATTAATTGAAGAATAGCATACTCAATTCCGTTGTGTACCATTTTTACATAATGCCCCGCTCCGCCTTCTCCTATACACCCACAGCAAGGTTTTTCCTGATGTTTGGCGGCGATTGTCTCCAGAATATTGCGGACTGCTTCCCACGCCTTCTGTTTTCCGCCTGCCATAATGCTGGGACCGTAAAGCGCTCCTTTTTCGCCGCCTGAAACGCCGATTCCCATATACAAAATACCATGCTGTTCACATTCACTGCTCCGTCTGGCGGTATCCCTGTAATAAGAATTTCCTCCGTCCATGATGATATCGCCGTTCTCCAGCAGAGGTAACAGCGAATGAATCACCATGTCTACCGGCCTGCCGGACGTAATCATGATAAATATCTTTCTCGGCTTTGCCAGGCTCAAAACAAATTCTTCCATGCCGCTGCAAATCCTGTAATTCTCTTTTCCGGCTACAAAAGACGTTCTCTCCTGTTCCGAAACAGAATAAAGCGCCGTATTAAACCCATGATTAATCATGTTTTTGGCCAGGGATGATCCCATTACGCCAAGTCCTATCAGTCCTATTTCACAGTTCTTCTCCATTGCCATCCTTCTCACCTCTCGTTCCGCATGCCGGCACTGCATCCGGCGTGAACAGTAACAATCAACGAAAAGGCGCTGCACACCGGGATTCCCGGCCGTTCAGCACCTTTCTAATCACAGCTTCTCTCTAATCTGTTCTGCTAAAGCTTCGTACTCCTCAGGCACGGGAAAAACCGGCGGCTGGGGCTGCATCTGGAACACGCCTCCAAAATCTGCTCCGCCCGTCTGTTTTGGAACAACATGCCAATGTACATGTTTACAGGTGTCACCGTACATACCAAGATTTATTTTTTCCGGCTGCACAGTCTCAGCCACCGCACGGCAGACCCGTTTCGTATCTTTCATAAATCCCTGAAGCTCCTCGTCCGTCAGCTCATAGAGCTCCTCTGCGTGGCGTTTGAAAGCAACCACGCACCGCCCTCTGTACGCCTGATTCCGAAACAGATAGACTCTGGAAAACGGCAGTTCACAGATTGGGATCATCAGTTTTTCAAGGTTCCCATCCTCTTCACAGTACATACATCCCGGACATTTTTCCATAAGGTTCTCCTATTGGTAACAGTTCGTCATTTACGTGCGCGTACCTCTATTTTGCTAATTCTACCGCCTCTTTGGTCAGCCTTGTTATCTCATCAAACCGTTTTTCTTTAATCAGGGTGTCGGCCACCATCCAGCTGCCGCCGCAGGCATAGATTTTATCATTGTCGAGAAATTCTCTTAAATTGCCGGTGTTAATGCCGCCCGTAGGCATAAACTGGATTCCCGGAAATGGGGCTGCAAGTGCCTTAATGGTATCCAGTCCACCATACTGCTTTGCAGGGAAAAATTTTACGACTTTAAGCCCGTAATTCATAGCGTCGATAATTTCCGTCGGGGTACAGCATCCCGGCAGGACCGGAACATTCTTCCTGGCAGCATACTCAACCACGTCTTTTGTAAAACCGGGGCTTACAATAAATGCCGCTCCGGCAGCTACCGCTCTCTCCGCCTGATCAATATTTACTACCGTTCCCGCGCCGCACAGCATTTCCGGATATGTATTCCGGATTACCCGGATCGATTCTTCCGCCGCGTCCGTGCGAAACGTAATTTCCGCCACCGGGAGGCCACCCTCTATCAAAGCTTTGGCCAGCGGCAGTGCATCCTCTACGTGATCTAATTTAACAACCGGTACGATTCGTTTCTCTTTGATTAATTCCATTACATTGCTCATACTCAAAATCCTTTCTGCATATTAATCTATGAAATCCGGTTATTTTACAAGATAACCGCCGTCTACCGGAATAACCGCTCCGTCCAGATAGTTGGATGCGTCTGAAGCCAGGAAGATAACCGGGCCTTTCATGTCCTCAGGCGTTCCCCATGCATTGGCCGGAATACGGTCGGTAATTTCTTTGTACCTTGGATTTTCGGGATCCGTAAGGGCCACATTCATCTCCGTATCCATATAGCCTGGAGCCAGACAGTTGCAGTTAATTCCCTTTGACGCCCACTCATTGCAGAGAGCCTTTGTCAATTGTGCAACACCGCCCTTTGACGCCGCATAAGCCGGAACAGTGTAACCGCCGAAAAATGAGAGCATGGACGCAATATTAATTATTTTGCCTCTGCTGTTCTGTTTGATAAACTGCTGTCCTGCAAGCTGACTCATGGAAAATACGGCATTCAGGTTAATATTAATAACAAATTCCCAATCTTCATATGGAAATTCCTCGGATGGATGGCGTTTCTGCACACCAGCTCCATTTACAATAATATCGAGATGCTCTCCCAAAGCGGTGATGCAATTATCAAACGCTTTTTTTCTATCCTCCACAACTGCAAGGTTTCCAATGACCCCATGGCATTTATATCCTTTTGCCGTATATTCCGCGGCTACATCCATAACCTTTGGATTTAAGTCGATAATCGCCACTTCCGCCCCGGCCTCCATCAGTCCCTCTGCCATTCCTCTGCTGAGCCCCTGCGCTGCGCCTGTTACAATCGCCTTTCTGCCTGTTAAATCCGTAAAATTCTTAACCATGTCTGATCCTCCTGATTCGTTACACACTGTCTACTTTGCCACATTGAACTGGCATTCATTTCCCTCCAGCACGCAAACCGCATTTTCTGCCGCCATGAGGCTCATCTTTGAAGACGCTTCCCTGGTCCCTGCTCCCGCATGCGGAGTCAGAATACAGTTCTCGCAGTCCATCAGCGGGCTGCCGTACGGCGGCTCATCCATCGTGGCGTCCAGAGCGGCTCCCCTGATCTCTCCCGACTTCAGCGCCTCGTACAGCGCTGCCTCATCGATCACGCCTCCCCTGGCCGTGTTGACCAGAACAGCGTCTTTTTTCATGATTTTAAACTGCTCTGTTGAAATCATATTGTGGGTTTCCTCCGTCAAAGGGGAATGAACCGTTATAAAGTCCGCCTCTCTGAGAAGCGTGTCCAAATCTACATATTCCGCGCCTGTCTCCTGTTTAAACGACGGATCCTCAAAGACATCATAAGCCAGAACCTTCATATTAAATCCGCGGCACCGCCTGCCTACTCCCTGGCCAATCCGGCCGGCTCCGATAATTCCTAATGTCTTCTCATACATTTCCAGTCCCTGGGGCCTTTTCTGGCTTCGTGACTTAATGGACGTGTCCATAATTGTCACATTTCTCGCCACATCCAGCATCAGAGCCACCGCCAGGTCCGCCACCGAGTCACCGTTGGCGCCGGGCGTAATTGTGACCTGAATCCCTTTTTCTTTTGCAGCGTCGAGATTCACCTTGTCATATCCCACTCCGTAGCGGGAAATAACTTTCAGCCTCTCCGCCCGTTCTATAATATCCGATCCGATATTTTCAAGCCCGGCTATCAAAGCATCGGCGTCCCGGATTGCCTCTTTTAACTGCTCTTCCAAAGGGCCGTCCGACTCTTCTAATTTAATCCACTCGCATCCGGCTTTCCTCAGGCAGTCATAAGCCTTTTCATCCGCCTTACCGAATGAACGCGCCGTAATTACGACTTTATATTTTGCCATAACAATTCTCCTTTTTATGCCCTGCTGCCCCCGGAACGTACCTAAAACTCCGGTGCATTCAACTCAAGGTTTTCTCTTGCAGGATCGAGAACCGCCAGATCGTACCTTCTCTGTTCATGTGAAAATCCGGCCAGAACCCAGAGATACGTGTTGCGTGTTCCCGGGCTGGCGGCGGTAGGATGATAACCGCAGGGAGCCTGTACACAGGTTCCTGTATGTACCGGATGTGCCATAATTTCCTCCACATCCCCGCTCTTTAAGTAGGACACATGAAAACCGAAGTGAGGTTTTGGCATATCAAAATAACAGTATACCTCTTCCAGATCCTCTTCATGCTGATGAGGCGGCCAACTGGTCCAGGTTCCCTCACCGCCCCACGTAAATCCACAGAGCAGACGGGATGCCTCATCCTGGGGAGCCAGTGTAAACATGACTTCTCTCCGGCCGGTCCCCTCACCATGAATCTGATGGATATCACCAATCGGCAGGGACGGATTAAATTTACGGAAGAACGTTTTTCCAAAACCTTCACACACGGCTGCCGCCACATAGAAGAAACAATCCTTTGCCGCGGTGATTACCACAGACGTTCCACCCGGAATATAGAAGCTGTCATATTTTTTAAGCTCCACCCCTTCCAAATCCTGATTTCCGCTCAGTACGGCCGCTCCCCCGCATAATACGGGATGCATTTCCAGAGTTCCCGAATTCAGGGTATAGGAATCTCCTTCCTTTAAATTCAGTCGGTAAATCTGAGCTTCCTTACAACTGGATTTTTCCGGTGTTACAACAGGATGAAATCCAGGTTCTTCCGGTGACTGCACCGGCCAGTTTTTCATATCATTACACAAATTTGACAAAATTCACTTACCTCCTTTGATCAGCAAATCCGGCTGTCCCAATTTATCACATTCCCACTGGTGTACTGACACATTTATATTTGGTCAGACTGTGCTGTTTGACTAAATATAAATGTGCCAGTACGCTCCGATCAACCGGCAAAAAGCGCTGTGATCTGAGGGAAGAGTACCACTAAGAAAAATACGGCTACATATCCGATGAAAAACGGCATCTGGCCTTTGGCAATTGCACCCATCTTGAGCTTTGATACGGATGATGCCGAGAAAATATTTACGGCAACAGGCGGCGTCATCGTTCCGATTACGTTGGAAATCGAGACAATCATTCCAAAATGAATTACGTCAATCCCAAAACTCTGGGCGATTGGCCACAGTACGGGAACCATCAGAACGGCTGTTGCAATGCCCTCAAGGAACGTTCCAAAAATCAGCAGAATGATTGCTGTAATCAGGCAGAATGTTGTCGCACTTAAGTTCAGTCCGTTAACAAAAGTGACAAGCTGCGCCGAGATTCCTGCGAATGCAAACAGCCATGCAAATGCAGTAGAAGTTGCAATGATAAAGAGAACCATTGCCGATGACTTTGCTGATTCCAGGAAAATCTGGTATAGATCATTCAGTTTTACTTCTTTATATATAAACATCCCGGCTATCAGAGCCCAGATAACTGCAACCGCGGCTGACTCCGTGGGTGTTAAAATGCCGGAATATATTCCTCCCAGAATGATAATCGGCAGAATCAGTGCAGGGATAGCATTAACAAAGCTTCTCCCCAGTTCCCCGGCCGTCATTTTTTTCGAAGTTTTAGGCCATTTTTCACGATGGGCATAAAATATAATGGTTACCATTAATACCGCCACTATCATAAATCCGATTCCCATACCGGCGCTGAACATCTTTCCTACGGATGCTCCTGTAATGGTACAGTAAACCACCATGATAATAGACGGCGGGATAATCGGCCCCAGGCCGCCCGCTACCACCAGAAGACCCGCGGTCCTTTCTTTGGAATAGCCCAGACGGACCATATCAGGATAAAGCATAACTCCGATTGCCACGACCGTTGCAGGCGCAGAACCCGATAAAGCCGCAAAGAAAGCACAGGCCAGTACCATTGCCAGAGACATTCCTCCGCGGAACCCTCCCACGATACAGTTGGCAAATTCTACAAGGCGTCTTGAAATACCGCCTTTGGTCATAATATTTCCTGCCAATACGAAGAACGCAATCGCCATAATGGAAGTGGAATCGAGTCCTCCGAAAATCCTCTGCGTTACCACACTCAGCGTAAGTGTAATATCCGGCGAGAACACAATGGCCGACATTGTGGCCACTGCAAGGGAAACTGCAATTGGCACACCAAGTATCAGCAGAACGATAAACGTTCCGAATAATAAAAATCCCGTCATGCCTTTCCGCCTCCCCTCTTATCATTTTTTAACTTTTCTTCTTCCTCTTTCACAAGCTTTTCCGCATTGTCTAAAGAAAGGTCTACAAATTCATATTTTTCCGTGCTGCCTTTAACAAATGCAATCAGCATCTGTATCACGCCTACAAACTGCACGATGGTAATAATTCCAAAAGAGAGCAGTAAGGCAAAATAGGGAACCACCATGGGCAAACCAAGCCCCGGTGAAGTCTGCCCCGATCGTAACTGTATCTGGCACAGGGCGATAGACTGATAAAACATGACTGCTGCAAAAAGAATTAATACAGCTTTAATGAGTATTAAAATTATGAGCCTTGCTCTTCCTTTAAGTTTATCCTGCAGCGCCGTCACTGCAATCTGAGTCCCGTCCCTAAGCCCCATCTCGGTTCCCAGAAGAACCATATAAATCATGCAGTATTTCGACAATTCTTCAAATCCTGTAATCGGTATCTTTGTAATATTCCTGTTACAAACCTGGAGAAAAGCTGATAATGTCATGACAATAAATGTTATAACAATTATCACGTCTTCCACTTTCTGCAAATAGTTTGTTTTTTTCATTGTCATCACCTCTGATTCTAAAGGCCGGCCGATTAAAAGATCCGCCGGCCTTATAAATATGTCTTATTTTACGGAAGCAATAGCCTCGTCAACAGCCGCCTGCCATTCCGGATCAAATGTAAATCCTTCTTTTTCAGCCTGAGCCTTGTAAGCAGCCTGAAGTTCTTCTACATTAATGTCATGCATCGTAACGCCTGCTTCAATTAATTTCTTCTCAGCTTCTGCATTCTCTTCCACCAGGTACTGTCTCTCAGCGTCAACGCCTCTCTGGACTGCATCGAGGAATGGCTGACGTAAGTCTTCCGGAATCTGCTGCCATGCCTTGTCCGACATGCAGAGAACAATGTATACAAATGCATGCTGCGTCTTTGTAATATCTTTTGTTACTTCATAGTATCCGGAGTTCCAGCAGTTGCAGAGTGCATTCTCAGCCGCATCGATCGTTCCCTGCTGAAGGGCTGTGAACACGTCATTATAGTTCATTGCGATTGGCATGGCGCCAAATGCTTTAAATGCTGCCTGATGGTATTTATTCTCCATTGTGCGGATGGTAATGCCCTTAAAATCATCAAGGCTCTCGATTGGTTTTGTTGAGAATGTATCCCTGAAACCTGATTCCATAAAGCCGATCACATGAAGTCCCAGTTTTTCAGCCTCTCTCTTGATAAGATCTCCTAAAGGTCCGTCTACCGCTGCATGAGCCTGTTCAACATCTGTCCAGAGATAAGCCTGATCCAGAATATTCATATTCGGGATGAAGTTGGTCAGTACGGAGTTTGCCGCTGTCGCGATATCCAGGTTATTGGACATTGCCAGCTCAATTGTATCTCTTTCTCCGCCGAGCGCTCCTCCTGCATTTACAGTAATCTTAATCCTGCCGTCCGTTGCCTTCTCTACTTCTTCTGCAATCTTTTTTGCGCCTTTTCCATAAGGGGATGTCTCCGGGTCAACTAAAGATAACTGGAAATTAATCACTTCCCCGGCTGCACCTGCTTCTGCTGAAGCCGTATCTCCTGCCGGTGCCGCTGCGTCGCCCGCCGGTGCTGCTGTGTCACCTGCCGCCGGTGCTTCCTTCTTACCGCACCCTGTCATTCCCATCACCATAGATGCTGCCAATGTTAATGCTAATACTTTTTTCAACTTCATATCTTCTCTCTCCTTTTTTATTTTTTCTGCTTTCCGGCAGAAATTAGTTTTATTTGATAAATGTTCGGTAACATTCCAAATAATTCTGATATCGTTTTCTGTAGATTTCACCGCGGTTCGGATTTGGCTTAATCACCGAAACCGGCTCCACCCTGAAATCTTCGACGCTTTTTATCTCTCCGGCCAATTCCATGGCAAGTACTACCCCACCCATCAGAGAGCTTTGAGCCAGCTTGTCCACCTCCATTTCCTTTTTGAAAATATCGGCACACATTTGTGTCCAGCGGGGTGAATTGAGTATTCCCCCCGACAGCTTGATGTGTTCCGGTACGCCGTTGACTGCGGTCAGTGTCTCATAACATTGATACAGGTTGAACAAAACCCCTTCCTGCACCGCCCTGTATAAATCCTGTACCGTGCTGGATGCACTCAGATTCTCAAACACACCGTGCCTGTCGTCATTCCATCCCGGGCATCGTTCCCCAAACACAAACGGCAGAAATACGGGTGACTCACTGTCTGTATTAAATCCCGTCTCCAGGTTTGCATATGACTCTGCTTTAGCAAATTTTTCTTTAAACCAGTCGATGCAATTACAGGCTCCCGAGGTAGCGGCCCCCGACATCCACGACTTTGGTGACAAATAGCACCATGTGGACGGCTCGTCCGGAATAATCGGCTCCGAGGTAGTCAGGCGGATTGCTCCGCTCGTTCCGACCGAAAATGTCATAACCCCCTTTTTCAGGGCGCCGACCCCGATCTGGTTTAACCCGCCGTCCGAATTGGATGGAATTACGGGTGTCCCCTCCTTCAGCCCCAGATAGGAAGCAGCTTCCTTTGATAAAGGATACATCCTGTCATATGGTACAATCTCCGGCAGAGAATCCTGGGTGATTCCCAGCTCCTGCAATAAATCCGGTTCATATTGCTTCGTATAAATGTTCATCAGGCCTGTTCCGGAAGCCACACATTCCGTCGCGGCTTTCCTGCCTGTCATCCTGTATGTATTGTATACGTTCTGCCCCGCCGCTATATATTGGCTTAAATCAAACCCCATATCCTTAAACATCCGAAGTTTAAAAAACGGATAAATAGCATTTACCATGCATCCTGTTTTATGGTAATAACTGCGGACGTAATCCTGTTCTTTCCTGATTTCCCTGCATAAGCCGGATGCGCCGGTATAACACCACGGCAGCACCGGCGTCACGGGATTCATCTCAGAATCCATCAGGCAGAGGGAATGCCAGGTTCCGCCAAGTGATATCATATCAATGTCCGAGCGGCCATCCAGTACTTCTCTGGCAACTGACAGGGTCTCTTCAAAAACAGTCTGAGCATTGTGAACGGTTGTATTGTCAAACATTCCCGGATACGGTCTCGTCCTTACAAAAGAATGCTTTTTATCCGTGTCATAAAGCATTGCTTTTGCCGACGATGTCGATGATTCCAAAACCAGTATTTTCATATCACCGTCTATCCTTCCGTTTGTTATTTTTCGAAATAAAAT
>CATWBR010000128.1 GCA_958349075.1 uncultured Clostridium sp. | reverse complement strand
CCTGATTAAATGTGTGAAGAGAAAGAACAGCGGGCTGCTGCCTTATTAAGGAGGTGTTTTCAGATGAAGAGTTTTTTTAAAGCGGTGGACAGGGGAATTGCCGCCGTGGAAGATGTTGGCTGTGTGATTTCCTTTGCGGCGATTGTATGTATTGTGGTTGCCCACGTATTTTTCCGTTATGTGCTCAGGTCAGGCATTCTCTGGAGCGACGAGGTGGTGCAGATCCTGATGGTGTCAATGGTCATGTTCGGTACGGCGAGAGCGGTGCGGGAGGACGGCCACACGGAACTGCAAAGCTTTGTGGATCGCCTTCCAACCGGGGGAAGGACGGTTGTCCGCACGTTAGTAACTCTGATGAGCCTTGGCTTTCTCATTCTGTTTTTCATGAGTTCTTTTGAATTCACGGTCTCAACGGGAACGCTTAAGACGGTAATGCTGAGGATTCCGCGCAAATACTGCTATATGTTTCTTCCGCTCGGAGCGGGACTTTCCATCTATGAATTCATCAAAACAGCCGGAAATCGGATTTTCCATGAGCCAAAGGAATATTAGGACCCGTGACTTTGCCGGCGGTACCAGGGAGGGGCTATGAACAGTGTTGTAATATTAGGACTGATTGTTTTAGTGTTTGTATTTATCTTGATTGGGATACCGGTGTATATAAGCCTCGGCATGGCCGGTGTCTGCAGCCTGGCTGCGCTTTCCTTTGTCACCGGAACGCCCCAGGCCTGGCTGGTAATTCCCCAGTCCATCTATAACGGGATAGGGTATTCTCCTCTGCTGGCCATTCCGTTCTACGTATTGGCCGGGGAGATTATGAACCGGGGAGGTATTACGGATAAGCTGATTAAGCTTGCTTTGCTGGTCATTGGCCGTCTTCCGGCGAGCCTGGGGCAGGCGAATATTGTGGCGAGCATGTTTTTCGGAGGCATTACGGGATCGGCGCAGGCAGACACCTCCTGTATCGGGGGCATCCTGATTCCGGCCATGGTAAAGGAGGGATATTCTCCGGAACAGTCGGTAGGCATCACCGCGTCATCCTCAACCTGCGGGCCGATTATTCCGCCGAGCATCATGATGGTCGTGTACGGCGTGACCGTCAATGCGTCCATAGGCGCTCTTTTTATGGGCGGCGCAATCCCCGGACTCATGATCGGTTTGGGCCTTATGATTGCGGTTGCCTTTATGAACAGAAAAGAACACTTTCCAAGAAGAACGGAAAAACTGTCCGCGGAGGAGAAAATGAAGACACTGCGGGAGGGACTCCTTCCTCTCGGTATGCCCATCATTATTGTGGGCGGCATCATGACCGGCGTGTTCACCGCGACCGAGGCAGGGGCGGCGGCAGTCGTATACAGCCTGTTTGCCGGCATTTTTATCATGAAGACTGTAAAAATAAAGGATCTGTGGCCAATGCTTCTTAAGTCGGCCACCATGTCGGGAACAATTCTGATGATTATCAGTTGTGCAAAGATTTTCAGCTACGGCCTGAGCGCGCTTCAGATGTCCCAGATTCTGGGAGAGCTGTTTCTGTCAATCACGCGTTCCCCTTATATTTTCTTTCTGCTGGTCAACATTCTGCTTCTGATTATGGGAATGTTCATGGACGGAAGCGCCGCGGTGATTATCCTGGCGCCGATCCTGGCGCCTATTGCCGCGGAACTGGGAATCAGCACGGTTCATTTCGGCGTTGTCATGGTGCTGAACCTTGTAATCGGAGCGGGGACGCCTCCGATGGGAGCCTGCCTTTTCATTGCCTGCAAGATTGCCGGGATTTCCGTGGAGAGAGGTTCCCGGGGAATTCTGCCTTACATAATTGCAGAAGTGATTGTTTTGATGATTGTAACGTATATCCCGCCTCTGGTAACGTTCTTGCCGCAGCTCTTGGGATATTCAGTTTAGGAGGAAAATGATAATGGAAAAGAAATTTCGCGTAGGTGTAATCGGAACGGGGGCAATTGCACAGATTGCCCATCTTCCCATCCTGACGGCCAGGGAGGATGTGGAACTGGCCGCTGTGATGGCGAAGCATCCGGAAAATGCAAAGAGGGCAAAGGAGCGGTATGCGGCCGGGCGTGCGGTGGAGACGCTTAATGAGATGATTGAGCTGGGGCTGGACTGTGCCTTTGTCCTGTCGCCTAAGACGGAACACCCCCGGCAGGTGAAGGAGCTTCTGAATGCGGGAATTGACGTATTCTGTGAGAAACCGCTTGCCATGACGCTCCGGGAGGCGGACGAGATGGCGGAGCTGGCCGCCAAAACGGGAAAAAAACTTATGGTGGGCTTTAACCGACGCTTCGCCCCGGTTTATCGGAAGGCGAAGGAGACATACGGGGATCTGGTTCCGGACGTGATAGTGGCTCAGAAGAACCGGCCGGCTTCCGAATACCGGGCGACTCTTGAAAATGCGATCCATATGGTGGATTTGATGAGATATCTGAGCGGAGAATGTGTAAAAGTGGATGCCTGCGCCAAATTTACCGATCCGTATTATGAAACACTGGTGACGGCCCAACTGCAGTTTGAAAACGGAACCGTCGGACTTTTAGCGGCCGACCGCGCGTCCGGCCAGTGGGTGGAGACGATGGAAATCCACGGCCACAACAGAAGCGTCTATGTAAATTCGCCCGACAGTGTTACCGTGGTGGACGGGGAGCAGTCCCATACGACTTTGATGACGCCCCTGGCCATGGGATGGGCGAGAGTGGAGGATAAGCTGGGATTTGAGCCTGCCGTGGCCCATTTCTTTGACTGCCTGATGACGGGAAAAGAGCCGCTTACGGGTGCGGAGGACGCTTATAAGACCCATGAACTGATGCACCGGATTTTAAAGGCGGCCGGACTTCCGGCGCTTGACTAGGAGGTAGGGGAATGTTTAATATTGCGGGCCATACAATGGGGACGCCGGAATATACGGTTACGGAAGCTTTGGAACTGTTTCACCGTATTGGGCTGGAAGGAGCCGAGATAGTCGTTCAGGACGGCTACAGGAGCGGAATTCCGGAGGACTGCCCTCGGGAGCGGCTTCGGGAAATCAGGAATGTTTCGAAAAGGCTTGGAATCCGTATTATCTGCCTGACTCCCTACAATTCCCGGTTTAATGACCCGGATGAGGCGGTGAGAAACAGGGATATGGACGGAATCCGCCGTGTCATTGGATATGCCGGGTATCTGGGCGCGGAGTACATAAGGATTTACGGAGGAAACTTTGCGGCGGGCGACAGGGATGAGACGGGAGAAAAACTGGAGAACCTGATCCGGAGCATGAGGATTTTGGGGGACGAAGCCGGGGAGGCGGGGATTAAGCTTGTGATTGAAAACCATTTTAACACAATGACCGTGTCGGCCGCGGAGAGCATCGGGGTGTCACGAAAAATCAATCATCCGTCCGTCGGCATTCTATACGATCAGGCAAACCTCACATTTACGCAAAAGGAGGACTACAGGGAAGCGATTCCGCTGCAGGCGGAGAAAATTTACTACATGCATGTGAAGGATCTGGCTTTTAAGGGGGAGGACAGGAAATTTGTTTCTTCCGATGTTTCCCACCCTAAAGAGGAGGAACGCAATGTAGTTACGCGGATAGTCGGGGAAGGATGCCTGGACTGGCCGGCAATTCTTAAGATGGTAAAAGAACACGGGTATGAGGGGTGGCTGTCATTGGAATATGAGAGACGCTGGCACCCGGATGATATACCGGATGCCTCGGTAGGGATGAAAAAGTCGGCCGATTACCTGAGAAAATGTATTGGATAGTCAAGAAAACAGTAGTAAAGATGTAGAACGGCTGAGGGAACAGCAAGAAAAAAAGGAGGAAAAAAATGAGAAAAAGAAGGCAGTTGGCGGCCCTTACGATGAGCGCTGTAATGATGGCGGCGGCTCTCAGCGGATGTCTGCAGGCGAAGGAGACGCAGACACAGGCGCAGACCGATGCGGCAGCCGCGACGGAGGCGGGGAAGACGGAACAGGCAGAGGCGGGACAGACCGGAGACGGGGCAAAGAGCGGCACGGCACAGACGGTAGTGAAATATTCGGTGACGTTTCCGGCTACCGGCACACAGGCGGACGGAGCAAACCGCCTTGGAGAACTGATAGCAGAATGCTCCGAAGGCAGGATGGCGATGGAATTTTATCCGAGTTCCCAGTTGGGGGATAAGATTCCTTCCATGGAAGGGCTAAGGACGGGAACGATTGAGATGACGGAGTGCGCAGCGACCGATTTGTCCAATTACAGCACGGTCTGGTCGGTGCTTTCCCTTCCGTATCTCTGGCGAGACGCCGAGCAGGCGATCGGAACGCTGACCGATCCGGAAGTCAGGGCCGTACTTGAGGCCGATGCGGAGGAACAGGGATTCGTGATTATTTCCTGGTGCAACTTAGGCTCCAGAAGCGTTCTGAATACGAAACGTCCAATCGGGAAACCGGCTGATATGAAGGGACTCAGAATCCGGGTAATGGAGGATGCGATTCTGGCGGGCACGATCAATGCGATGGGCGGTTCCGCCACACCAATGGCATGGAGCGAGGTGTACACGGCCCTTCAGCAGGGGACGATAGAAGGACTTGAGAATTCGGCTCCCGTCATTCTTGCCAATGGGATGGAGGAAGTGGCAAAGTATTATTCCCTGACGGAGCAGTTTATCATTCCCGATCCGACATTTGTCAGCAAGGCATGGTTTGATAAACTTTCGGCCGCAGACCAGGCAGCAATTAAGGAGGCGGGAGAGAAATTTACCGATGCCTGGAATAATGAAATCTGGTCCAGTGCAATGGAGAGCGCAATCAAGGAGATGGAGGAAAAGGGAGTTGCCATCAACGAGGTGGATAAGGATGCATTTGTCGATTCGGTCCAGCCGGTGATTGATAATTTCCTTTCCTCGGCCGACGGCGGACAGAAGGAACTTTATGAGCTGATAATAAAAGTGAGGGAAAAATATTGAGGCAGGCAGAAGATTTAAACCTGGCATTTATCGGAGTCAGCCATTGGCATGTCCCGCTCTATCTGGAAGGGGTGGAGCGGGAAAAGCTGCATGTTTGTGCGGTCAGTGATCCCGATGAAAAAAAGGCCGGAATGATAGGACAGCGGCTGGGCTGCCGCGCTTATGCCGATTACGGAAAACTTCTCGACAGGGAGCGGCCGGACTTTGTGTTCGCCTTTGCGCCCCATGCTCAGATGCCGTCACTGGCTCTCGAATTAATCAGAAGAAAGATTCCTTTTGCGATTGAAAAGCCGCTGGGCCTGAATGCCGCAGATGTGGCCCGGGTCCTTGGGGAAGCGGAAAAAAACGGTGTTTTTTGTGCCATTCCCTTTGTGTGGAGACACAGTCCGTTCATCCGGAAATTCCGGGAGAAGGTGAGGGCGGAGGATATTCTCCATCTGTCATTCCGCTTTATAGCGGGACCGCCGTCCAGATATGAGGAGTCCTCACCCTGGATGCTTGAGAAAAAGCTGGCGGGAGGAGGCTGCATGACCAACCTGGGAGTCCATTTTATCGATCTGGCCCTGTATCTGACCGGGTCCGACACAGGGGAGGTGCTGGGAAGCGGCTGTCATTATGATCCGAAATATGAGGTTGAAACTTATGCGTCCTCGCTTTGCAGGCTGTCGGGCGGCGCCACGTTTGCCCTGGAAACGGGATATGCCTTTCCGATGGATGGGGAAAAGCGTGACAACCGATGGAATATTGTCACAAAGAACGGTTATTACACCCTTGGCGACGGCTGTTTTGAGGAGCGTGTTTACGGAGAAAGAACGGTACGGACCGTGATGAGCACGGACAGCGACGTGTATTACGGGACATTTGTCAGCGATACGCTTAACGGGTATCTGGCCGGAAAAGAGCCGGCAGCAGGGCTTAAGCAGATGTATAACACAAGAAAACTGCTGGATGCAATGAATTCAGCCTCTGAGCGGTAATGACACGGCACGGTACAGGAACAGGGGGGTACTGTTCACAGGCGGTATTCCGCGAGGTGTTTTTTGTGAGTGAAGCGTAGCGGAAGTCACAGAAAACCCAAGGGTTACGGCGCGAAACGGCGTTTATTGCCGTTTCTGTGCATCGCGCAGCGTGTTACTGGGCACGGTGTGAACAGTAACACAGGGGGAGTTAAGATGATGGAAACCGTAGTGATAGGATTGGCCGGAACCGGCTGGGCCGGAGCCATGCATGCCTCGGGTTACCGCAAGGTATACGGCATTGAATGCCGGCTGAAAACGGTCTGCTCACTTGAGGCGGACCGGGAGAAATTTGCAGACCGGTATGGATTTGAGCATTCCACGGACCGTTTTGAGGAGCTGCTTGACGACACGGAGATTCAGATTATCGATATTGCAACGCCGCCGTCTCTCCACAGCGAGATGATAGAGGCTGCCCTGAAGGCAGGAAAGCACGTGATATGCGAAAAACCGGTAACCGGATATTTCGGGGGCGGGGAGATTTTGGCCGATAAGACGGGGGAAGTGCCGAAAGACATCATGTTTCGGGCCGTCCGCCGGGAGCTGGAGCGGTTAGAGAGAGCGGTAAAAGAGTCCGGCTGCCGCTTTTTCTATGCTGAAAACTGGATTTACAGTCCGCCCTTTGTGAGAATGGCGGAACTGATTAGAAAGAAGGAGACAAAACTCCTCTCCATAGAAGCCAGAACCGGCCATAAGGGTTCCCATGCTCCGCATGCCGCGTACTGGCGTCATAACGGCGGAGGAGCCATGATCAGACAGGGAACCCACCCGGTGGCCGCTGCCCTGTACCTGAAGAGGAAAGAAATGGAGGCCCGCGGCGAACGGTACGGGATACGTTCCGTGCTCTGTGACGTCTCAGCCATCGTAAAAACCGCAGGAGAGAGAGGGAAGATAGCATCCCTGCCGGTTGATGTGGAAGACTGGGGCCAGCTTATCATCACATTTTCCGACGGTACGAAAGCCACCGTCACCGCGGGCGATATCTTCCTGGGAGGCATCTTAAACACCATGACCGTCTATGGAACAGACTGCACATTCCAGTGTAACATGACGCCTAATGATCTTTTGGAGATGTACCTGGGAGACGACTCAGGGCTGGAAGAGGAAGAAATCATGGAGAAAAACGACCAAAACCTCGGTCATCAGAGAGCCCTGGTAATAGAGGAGACCCTGCGGGGATATACCGGCCAGCTCCAGGATTTTCTGGAATGCACGGTCACGGGAAGAAAACCCGAGTCGGACTTTCAGCTTGCAAAAGAAACCCTGCTGGTCATCTACGCAGGTTACTGCTCGGCCGAACAGGGAAAAAGAATCGGGACTGAAGATACATGACAGACTTTGTATCTTCAGTCCCGATTTGCCTGCTGACGGAGACGGTTCCTTTTCATGCCCTTATCCTAGGGTTTTCTGCGAACAGAAACACAATAATTTTGTACTTTGCAGATTTATTAACAGGTGTCTTGTCACATGATTTAAAGTGTGCTATACTGTTGCGGATGCAATTCAAACAGGCGGTTTACCGGACGCGCTGAACGCCCGGCCCTCAGTCCGCCGCACAGCAGGAAAGACCGCTATGGACGCGGAAGAATAGAGGAGCGTATGACAAAGCAGGAAGAGATAAACCAATTAAAAAAGGAAAAGGATGCAGTAATCCTGGCTCACTATTATGTGGAGCCGGAAGTGCAGGAGATTGCTGATTATGTGGGAGATTCTTTTAATCTGAGCAAATACGCCGCCGGACTGGCGAATCAAACGCTTGTTTTCTGCGGCGTTTCATTTATGGGAGAGAGCGGGAAGCTTTTAAGCCCTGAAAAAACGGTGCTGATGCCTGACGCGGATGCGGACTGCCCCATGGCCCACATGGTGCAGAGGGAAGAGATAGAGCAGGCAAGAGGCAGATATGAAGACCTTGCGGTAGTCTGTTATATCAACTCAACGGCAGAGATTAAGTCATGGGCCGACGTGTGTGTCACGTCCGCCAACGCCGTACAGATAGTGAAAAACCTGCCGAATAAAAATATCCTGTTTATCCCGGATAAAAACCTGGGACGCTATGTAGCGGAACAGGTGCCGGAGAAAAATGTGATGACGGTAAAGGGATTCTGTCCGGTCCATGAACATATGAAAGCGATGGAGATTGAGAAGCTGAGGAGGGAGCATCCGGAGGCAAAAGTGCTGGCTCATCCGGAATGCAATGAAGCGCTGTTAAAACAGGCGGATTACATAGGCTCCACCACTGGAATTATAAATTATACCACAAAGAGCGGAGCGGATGAATTTATCATAGCAACGGAAATCGGAGTCCGCTATGAGCTGGAAAAGAAAAATCCCGGAAGAAAATTTTATTTTCCAGCTACCGCGCCGGTCTGTGCCGATATGAAGAAAATCACGCTGGATAAGATTATAAGTGTGCTGAAAACAGGTGACAACAAGGCCGGAGTCCGGGAGGAACTTGCCGCCCCTGCGAAAAAAACTTTGTCCAGAATGCTTGAACTGGCCTGATAAAGAGGGGGTATAACGATGGTGAGGAACATTTACTGCGATGTAGTGATTGCGGGCTGCGGAGTGGGCGGCCTTTATACGGCGCTGAGCCTGCCGCGGGAACAACAGATTGTGATGCTGTCAAAGGAGGGAATTGAAGACTGTGATTCCATGCTGGCACAGGGAGGGATCTGTGTGATGCGGGATGAGGAGGATTTTAAACCCTACTTTGAGGACACCATGAAAGCCGGGCATTATGAGAACAGAAAAGAGAGCGTTGAAATCATGATCCGGTCCAGCCGGGAGGTGATCGATCGTCTCGTGGAACTGGGGGTGCGGTTTGACAGAAACCCCGACGGAAGTTTAAATTATACCCGTGAGGGGGCTCATTCCCGTCCAAGAATCTGTTTCCACAAAGATATCACCGGAAAGGAAATTACAGGCGTGCTGCAGAACCGGGTGAAAGAGCTTCCGAATGTGACGGTTTTGGAATATACGGCCATGACGGACATCCTGGTATCCGACGGAAAATGCACCGGTATGTCCGCCAGGACGGCGGAAGGCGACATGCTTTCTATCCATGCGCATGACGCGGTTCTGGCTACGGGAGGAATCGGCGGGCTCTATGAACACTCGACGAATTATCCGTGTCTCACCGGCGACGCGCTGGTGGTTGCAAAGAAACACGGCGTAGAGCTGGAGCATCTGGATTATGTGCAGATTCATCCTACCAGCCTATACAGTGATAAACCGGGCCGCAGTTTCCTGATATCGGAGTCGGCCAGGGGAGAGGGAGCCCTGCTTTTAAACGGCCGGGGAGAGCGCTTTGTAAACGAACTTCTGCCGAGGGATGTGGTTTCAAAGGCGATCATGGAGGAGATGGAGAAGGAGGGAAGCCGTCATGTTTGGCTGTCCTTTGAGCCGGTGGGAGAAGATGAGATCCGGAGCCATTTCCCCAATATTTATAAAAGATGTCTGGAAGAGGGATATGATATCACGAAAGAGCCAATCCCCGTCGTACCGGCCCAGCATTATTTCATGGGCGGAATCCATGTGGACTGTGATTCCAGGACAACGATGGACCATCTGTATGCGGTAGGGGAGACGAGCTGCAACGGTGTTCATGGAAAGAACCGCCTGGCCAGCAACAGTTTACTGGAGAGTCTTGTGTTTGCAAAAAGGGCCGCTGTGAAGATTGCACAAGGCCGGAAAGGGAGTATCAATTATGAATCCAATTACCATGCAGCTTGCTGCTGACAAGTACATCCGCCTCGCGCTGGAGGAGGATATCAACAGTGAGGATGTGACGACCAACTCCGTGATGCCGGAGTACAAAAAGGGGGAAGTGCAGCTTATCTGCAAAGAAGACGGAATTATCGCCGGACTCCGGATATTTGAACGGGTGTTCACACTGCTTGATCCGGAAACCGAGGTAGTATTTGATGTGAAGGACGGCGATGCCGTAAAAAAGGGTCTCCATCTGGCCACGGTAAGAGGAGATATCAGGGTTTTACTCTCCGGCGAGAGGACGGCGCTCAATTACCTGCAGCGCATGAGTGGAATTGCCACCTATACCAGCACGGTTGTGAGACTGCTGGAGGGGACAAAGACAAAGCTTCTCGATACGAGAAAGACGACTCCATGCATGAGGATTTTTGAAAAATACGCGGTCCGGATCGGCGGAGGAAACAACCACAGATACAATTTGTCGGATGGAATTCTGTTAAAGGATAATCATATCGATGCGGCGGGAGGGGTCGGACGGGCCGTAGAGGCGGCCAGAGCGTATGCTCCCTTTGTGCGGAAAATCGAGGTGGAGACAGAGAATCTTGAGATGGTGATGGAGGCGGTGGAAGCCGGGGCGGATATCATCATGCTGGACAATATGAGCCCGGAACAGATGGCTGAGGCCGTGCGCCTGATCGACGGCCGTGCGGAGACGGAATGCTCCGGCAATATTACAAAAGAAAATATCAGAGCCATCACTGACACAGGAGTTGACTATGTGTCCAGCGGCGCGCTGACGCATTCGGCGCCGATTCTGGATATCAGCCTGAAGCATCTGAGGGTTTTGGAGTAAGGCCGGTAATGTGACGAAACACTATTTAATAATTTGCCTTAAGCCCGTGGGGCTGCCGCAACAGTTGTATTG
>CATWBR010000127.1 GCA_958349075.1 uncultured Clostridium sp. | reverse complement strand
CTTTCATACCTTGCTCATTTTATCATAACAAGGATTGCTGGAAAATGCAATGAAATGCCCTTCTAACCATTCTTGAAAGGTATATATTATGTCCAAATCTATTTCTGCTCACAAATATCTTTATAAACGAAAATCTGCCGTTTTCCATTCTTCTTTGCGGCATACATGGCCTTATCGGCTGCAAGAAATAAATCTGTATAGGTTTCTCCATCATTTGGTGCAAGGGCAATCCCGATACTGACACTCAAGGGAGGAACCCCCGTTTCTATGCAGGATTCCAAATGCTTTTGCAATAGTTCAGCCTTTTTTATGGCAGTTCCCCTACTGTTGATATCTGATATAAAGACAGCCAGTTCATCACCGCCTATCCTCCCCAGGACGTCGCTGATGCGGAAAGTACGCCTCACACAATCACCGATAAAGTGAAGGGCCAGGTCCCCTACGGCATGGCCATATCTGTCATTGATATATTTGAAACCATCTGCATCAATAATAAACAGCATACCTTTTTTTACATGTGCCAACCGCTCTGCAATCACCTTTTCCGTTGCGGCCTTGTTTAAAAGTCCTGTCAGCCCATCTGTCTCAGACAGTCTCAATAACCGCTCCTCGCTCCGCATATGTTCATCAATATCTGTAATCTTACCTATAACGGAAACCAACATTCCCTTTTCATAAAGGTACTGGTACTGAACCAGACACCAAAAATATTCATCCGTATCAGGGCGCATCATCCGTACCCGAAGTTCACCGGACGGGGCCTCCGCCTGCCCTTCAAGCATCTGCCGTACCACCAGCTGATCGCCAGCATAAACATAAATCAGATTTAACTGCCCTGGTCCACCGCCCTTCTGTGTCAAATCGTAGATACGGAGCAGCTTGACAGAATTAGAGGTAAAGCGGACGATATCACGCCTGCAATCATAATCGAACAGTACTGTATCTGAAAACCGCTCCAATAAGAGATACCGCTGTTCCTCAATAGAGAACCTGCTCTGCATTTTTCCCACTATAATAATGATAATTGCGGATACAAAAATTACCGCTGAAATCAGGATTACAATACTGATTATCGTGCTGCGCACGATATGGTGCGAGTAAGACAGCGCCTTGTCTGCTTTCAGACAGACAACTAAGTTCCAATCATTGTACTTCAATTCCGTCATGGAAATATAATAAGGGGCTCCGTCATAAATACCGATTCGGATACTCTTTGCCTTCCCGTCATCTGAGGCGAAGGCAGCGCGCAATTCCTCCATGATTGATTCATCAATCCCCCAAAACATCATCCTGTCCAGCAGACGCTCGCCCTGTGCCTTTTCTCCGTTACTCCGGACTGAAAGTACCCTGCTGTCACTGTCTGTCAGGAAGACAGCAGCAATCTCTCCCTGGGATGGATTATACAGATCAGTGGAAACAAGCGTCTCCGCGTTGATGACACCGCGCACTGCCCCGATGAACTTTCCCTCCCTTGTGACAGGCACACCCACGCCAATACAGTAGATGTTTCCCATCCGCTTAGAAAAGGTTATATCAGATACTACCGTCTCGCCACGCATCAGCTTTTCCAGCGTATCAGCCGCTTCCGGCCGGGCAGCGCCATCCGCTATCTGCTTCTGGTAGTCTTCATAGGAATAATACGAGTACGTGACTTCCTGGCTGTCCTCATTCAGCGCCATCAGATATGTATTAATAAACAAAGGGGTATCATCCCTCCCAAATAGGACTGCCATGGAATCCAGCGTACTGGTGATTCCGTCAATCTCCAGGAGTGTATTTTCCCTCTGGCCGTCTGTATAGGCATTCAGGTTCTCCTTCACCATGATGCTGAATTCGCGCTGGGTCCGATTCCTGTTTATGAGCAGGACACCCGTAATACAGATACCTAAAAAGACACTGCATAATAAAATAACGAACAGGTAGGAAATGTTCTGTCTGTATGGACGTATGGGCTCCTCCTGCGTCCTGTCGGCTATCTTCTTTTCCCTTATCGATGTGATAGAGGAGGGGAGGGAATACGTTCTGTTGTCCTCTTCTAATTTCCGGCATAACTGCGCTGGCGGCACTGGCTTTGAAAAAATAAAGCCCTGGACCGCCGTGCAGCCCAGTTTAAGCAGATACAGGCACTGCTCCTCTGTTTCAACTCCCTCGCACAGCACCTGTACATGGAGCCGCTGCGCAATGTTTATAATATTCGGTACCAATACCTCATTGCGTTCCTTCAGAGACGGATTATCTGAAAGAAATACACGATCCATCTTCAGGTAGTCGAAATTCAGCTCCTGCCAGATATTGATTCCCGCATAACCGGAGCCAAAATCATCAATCGATACCTTATAGCCATAGGCGCGGAGCTGGTCAATCAGCCGTTTCGCCCCTGGGAATTCTTCCAGAAAGATTGTCTCTGTCAGTTCAAACTCCAGAAGTTCGGGCGGGACATGATGTTCCTTTGCGATTGCATGAAGTTTGTCCGCCGCCGCAGGGTCCTGAATATGCAGACGTGACAGATTGACCGATACCGGAACGACTGGCAGACCATTTCTGAGCCTGTCGGACAAAAATGTACAGACCTGGCGGCAGATGATCTGATCCAGTTCGGTAATTGCGCCACTTCTTTCCATTGCTTCCAGAAATGCATCGGGAAAAATAACCCCCTCATCTTTTTTGATACGTCTCGCCAGCGCCTCTGCCCCGATGATCTCACCACTAAGTAAGTCCACTTTAGGCTGCAAGTAAAAACAAAAGCGGTTTTCCTGCAGCGCACGATAGATTTCACTTTCCACCTCATATTGCGCAGCCGTCTGTTTTTGTATGACTTCATCATATAGGACTGCTTTGGTGGAAAGGTATTTTTTTACTCTCTTACGCGCCGCATTGGCGTTGTTAATGACCCCGGCTAAAGCACCGCCCTCAACCTGGCAGACACCGCAGGCGACCTTCAAACTGCAGGCAGGATGCTGCATACGCCATTCATCAAGGAATGCCTGTATTTTTATATCGTTACCACCCATAATGTCACGGATATCCGTCCCGTCATCCAAAAAGAACAGACCAAGAAACAAATCCGCAAAGGCCCGATGGCACAGCTGCATATTCGGCCAGCTTATTAATATGTTCTCTAAGCGTGCCAGCAGCTCATCCCCTGCTTCCAGACCATAGATATGATTTACCGTATGGAAGTTAGTGATGTCAGCCACCATTACATAGAATTTCCCCGCATGGGAACACCTATGCATAATCTGACTGGCCTTCTGTATAAAATCTCCATTTGGGTCCATCTATATCCCTCCCTATACGAAAAATCAATTTTCTATTTATGTCCATCCTGTTTGCAGACTTACCAAAAGAACTGTCTGCATTCACGGCATCCATCAAGTGCAGTTTTCTTTGCTTCCATACGGCATCATCTATGTATCATTTGTCCTGAATCAGCTGGATCAGGGTTTTATTGATCTCATCCAGGTTAATGGGTTTCGTTAAATGAGCATTCATACCTGCCGCCGTCGTTTTCTGCATGTCTTCTGCAAAAGCGTTAGCCGTCATGGCCGCAATAAAAATACTTTTGGCGCACGGATGCGCGCAGTCACGGATTGCCCTGGTAGCATCATAACCGTTCATAACCGGCATCTGGACGTCCATCAGAATCATACTATAATAACCGGGTGAAGACTGTTCAAACATCTCTACGGCAATCTGTCCGTTGGCAGCAGTCTCACACTGAATCCCCTCTCCCTCTAACAGGGCTGTCAGAATTTCAATGTTCAGTTCATTATCTTCAGCCACCAATATCCGCAGACCGGCCAGCGATATATGCGCCTCCTGCCTGACCACCGTGTCCAGGTCCTCCACCACCTTATAAAGCCCGGAGACAAAGAACGGCTTGGAAAGGAACGCATTAATTCCTGCAGCCCTTGCTTCATCCTCAATCTCACTCCAATCATAAGCGGTCAGTACAAGGATCGGGATATCCCAGCCGGCCTTGGCGCGGATGCGGCGTGCAGTCTCTACGCCGTCCATCTGCGGCATCTTCCAGTCCAGAAGCACCAGATTGAACGGCTCCCGGCCCACCAAATCCACTGCGGTATATCCGTCAGTGGCGGTTTTAACCGCCACACCGGTATCAGCCATGAGCTCCTCAACATTCTGACAGATTTCCACCTCGTCGTCCACCACCAATACCTTTGTGATTCCGTGACGCTTCCAAAATTCCGGGTTCACGTCCTCCGGGGCGATGCGCAACTCCAGAGTGACGGTGAAAGCACTCCCCTCGCCGGGCCGGCTCTCCACTGAGATGGTTCCTCCCATCAGTTCCACCAGGCTCTTAGTGATGGCCATGCCTAAACCGGTCCCCTGGACGCCGTATGTGGAGCCGTTTGTCTCCCTTGTGAACGGATCGAAAATGGTCTTTTGATACTCCGGGCTCATCCCGATTCCGTTGTCCTCCACCGAAAAGCACAGCCTGGCAAAATTCTGTGACTTCTGTCCCACAGACCGTATTCCCATCTGGATGCTGCCACCCTCTGGTGTGTATTTAACGGCGTTAGACAGCAGGTTCAAAAGGATCTGGTTTAACCGCAGTTTATCACCCACAAACTGGTCCTGTACGATATGGAAGGTGCGTACCTCGAACTGCTGATGCTTGGCAAGGACCTGCGGCCGCATGACCGTCCCCAGTCCGTCCACCAATTCCATCAGACTGAATTGCGAGTAGTTCAGAGTTGTTTTTCCGCTTTCAATTTTACTCATATCCAGCACATCGTTAATCAGACTGAGAAGGTGCTGGCTGGAGGCAGTAATCTTCCGGGCGTATTCCCGCACCTTTCCAGCGTTTTCCGCCTCCTTGCTTAGCAGCAGTGTAAAGCCCACGATGGCGTTCATAGGAGTTCGGATGTCATGGGACATATTGGAAAGGAATGTACTCTTTGCGTTATTCGCTTTCTCTGCGATGTCCAGCGCCTGCTCCAGACGCTCTTCATTTTTCCGCTCCTCCGTCCTGTCGGAGAGCACCATGATGTACTTTTCCCTCCCCTCCACGGAATCATGATATAGGGTTTCACGGTACCAGCGCCGTTCACCAGTCTTCTGATGAATGCGTTCCCGGTTTATCTGATGGATACCGCCGATCGGGATTTCCTGTATGACTGCCAGGTCAGAGCCGGTCTCCGGGATGTCACAGGATGACTGCAGGAGTTTTAGATTGCTTTTGACTGCAGCCGCCGGGAAGCCGAGAATCCGCTCTATATTGGGGCTGATAAACTCCACCTGATAGTCATGGGGAGAGAACATGATAAAGATATCCTCGGTATTGTCTGCCAGAATACTAAAGAGCTGCTCCCGGTATTGCAGTTCAAGATCTTTTCCCTGCAGACTGCGCCGGTTGCGTTGGATCAGGATTGTCAGGCCGCTGATGCTCACTATGCAAAAAATAGCGAACAAAAGCGCCACTGTGCTCCATTGTATCTGATTCATGCTTGCATTGACTATATCCTTCGGTACGATACCGAACAGAGTCCACTGCTGAAAGCCTACGGGCTGACAGACGAGATAATAGTCCTTGCGCCCAAGTCTAAACTGAGCAGCACTTGTTCCGCCATTCTGCAGGCAGCGGTCAATCTCAGCCACGCTGCCACGCTGAAATTCTGCATTTTGAGACAGATACGTTATATAGTTATAGGGCTGGTTTAAGTCAGACTTGTCTGAAAAGAGAATCCGTCCGTCCGGATAGACCACATAACACTCCGCTTGCCCGGAAAAGGCCTTTACATTGAGTGACCGCTCCATATCCTGGCTGTTGTAACCGATGGCTATAGCAGAATACATATGCCCCCGGAACTGACGTTCTGGCGTGGGAATGGCAAAGAGCGTTAATCCCTGCTGTGTGGGCAATGTGCCGTCTATCACCACATTTTCCTTGTCCACCATCAGTGAGACCAGTTGTAAACCGAAGTCCAGATACCCTTCCTCCCCGCCTGCCGTGACATAATTCCCGTTCCGGTCCAGAAAGTAAAAGTCTGTAAATCCCCACCTCGTCTGGCTTTCCCCGACGAATTCAGCTACCGCCCCGCCGCCATCGCTGTCCTCAATATATTCTTCCCAATCCTCAAGCAGGTTCCAGTTCTTTGAGACAAGATTAGAAAAAGTGTCATCAACCTGACTGTAGACCTCCATCAGATGATTGATACTCTCCTCATAAATCCGCCCGGATATAAACTGATTATAGAAAGCGCACGTAGCAAGAATCAGGGCTGCTCCCGCCACAATCAACAATCGTTCTCTCTTTCTATGCATAGATATATCTCCTTTTGTTATGACTGTCACCGCAGTATGATGTATTCTGTCGGTTTAGCAGGCTGCGCGCCCTGACAAAGGTACTCCGTACAGAGCCTGCGTACATCTTTCCCTTCATTACTGTGTAGGAAACCGTCAAGTTCCTGCTCTGGGAATACATGGCTCAAAAGCTCTGAAGCATATTTCTTATCACCAATCAAGGTGAGTTGGTAACAGGAATCCTTCTCCAGAGATTTGCCCGCTATCGTGATGCCAAGGAGGTGAAAGCCCTGCTCTGTTTCCTCGACCTCCATGGTAAATCCACTGGAGACTGGTAGTGCCCTGCGGTTGAAAACAGGCAGACTTCCGCCGCCCTCCACGGCATTTTGAATCAGTAACAGGTATAATCCGTGTTGTAATCAGTGACAAAGCCCCTGATACCCCGGGACTCAAACACCCTGCAGGCATCCACAAAGCTTTCGTAGTCCGTGGGAAGGGGGACTCCATACGCCTCGAACAGCGCCTTGTTGGCAACGATTCCGTCAATCTCTCCACAGACGGGCAGCCAATTCAGCGTACCATCCGCGCCTCTGTAATTCTCCAGGTAGACGGGGTAGTAGGACCCTGCCGCTTCCGTCCTGCTTAAGTCCAGGAGGCTTCCCTGCAGCGCCTGCGCATCACGCAGGGAAAAACGGCGGTTGGTGATGACATCGGGCAGACTGTCGTTTTCCAGTAGGAAGCGGTAGTAATCCAGATCATTATTGCCCACCACAAACTGGATATCAGCTTCCGGGACCTGCGCCTGCACATAGGGAGCATACTCGGAAAGAAGGTTCTTTTCCAGAGGTAGACCGTGATGTGGTTGTCCTGATCCCTGTCCCGCGCCATTCTGCAGCCAGACAGCGTCACTAGAAACAGGCATAGAACACTGATTATCCATTTCCTTTTCATGCTTTTCTTCCTTTCCCATCCGATCATTGCAGCAATATATATTTTGTGGGCGCGGCAAGCGGATGCCCGGAAAGGAGGTGCTCCCTCAAAGTCCGTTCCACAGACTGTCCTGACACCCGGAATCCGTCAAACCCTATTTCCGGGCACGCTAAATCCAGGAATCTCCTCGCCAACGCTAAATTGTCCAGATAGGCGAAGAGATACGTCTTATCCTCTTCCAGCGCCTTGCCTGCAACGGTAACGCCGGCCAGTCGGTAGCCCTCTTCCGTCTCCTCCACCTGTGCCTCCAGGCCGCTGAACACCGGCAGGGTAGAACGGCTAAAGGGAGTCTTGTCCGCGCCGCATCCCTCCACGGCACACCGGATCAGTTCCAGTACCTGTGCGCCACTTAATTCACATGTGCAGGCGTAAACCCTGGAACCTTCTGCCATAGACAGGTAAGTGAGCTGTTTTTCCGTGTAGCCGGTGGCAAAGATGGAGCTGGACGTCGCTGCGCAGGGGGTCAGCAGCAGTTCGGCGCCGTAAGCTTCCCGCATGGTGTTGGCTGCTGCGGAGCATGCCTCACTGCCGCCGTCCGGCTGGAAACTGAACGAATAACCAGTCTTAAAGGTAACTACAGGCTCTAAAACAGCAGCTGGCGGGGCCTGCAGTGCCGCCTGGAACGCATGATAGGCGGTCCACGCATCGTATTCGCCCAGTATCAGCTTTTGCACCACATCCCTGGAGATAGAGAAGAATTCATTGGAAGCCAGACGGATATAGAGGTGGTTGGAATCGATATAGGGCTGCAGGTTCTGAAGCTCCCCGGCCAGCTCTAAATCAATCCCCCTGTTGTAGGCAATCATACCGCGGCCCCCTACAAGGATGTCCTGCCCCCTCTTGGAAAGCATGGCATCCAGCACCTTAAGCGCCAGCTCTTTTCGTGCCGCGTCATCCTCAAGTTCCTTACTCAGCGCCACATGGAACGAGGGATAGGTGAGAAGCCAGTGTTCTCCCTCTGTACTGCCGAAGTAAGGAAGGAATACAGATTCCCCCGCCTCAGGATAAGTAAACACACCGTTAGCCGTATCCCGGATCATGGCGGCCTCCCTGGCGTTATAGGCACGTGTCACTGCCTCAAAGTCATTGTTCACTGCCTCTGGCATGATCCCAGCCCTCTGAACAAACTGCTCCATACGTTCAAAGACGCCAGGCCAGATTTCGTCATCCAGACTCCTGAGTGCGCCGCTCTCATAAGAGGCCCGCCACAATTTCCCCTCCAGACTGGTAAGCTCTGGGATGGACAGCCCCTGCAGAACTTCCATGCAGGTATAATCATAGGAAAAATCAGTGGTAAAACCTTGAATTCCCACCTTCCGGAATTCCTCACAAGCGGAGAGAAAGCTCTCGTAATCAGTGGGCAGGGGAATTTGATACTGGTCAAAGAGCGTCTTATTGGCAACAATGCCATCCACCTCCCCGCAGGCCGGGAGCCAGTTTAGGGTCCCATCTGCATTCCGGTAATTTTCCAAATAGGTCGTATAATAAGAGGATGCCGTCTCAGTTTTGCTTAAATCCAACAGATGCTCCTGCAGCTTTCCCGCATCATAGAGGGAAAAGCGGCGGTTGGTGATAATATCCGGCAGTTCACCGTTCTCCTGAAGGAACCGATAAAAGTCCAGGTCGTTGTTTCCGACAATGAACTCAATTTCCGCTTCAGGGACTTGAGACTGAATATACGGAGCATATTCCATCAAAAGCTGGGTATTCCATAAGTATACCGTAAGCTTCTCTTTTGACTCCTTCTGCTTCCCGGAGGAACACGCAGACAGGCTTGTTAACAGGACACTTAATAAGAGCAGGCAGAAAATACCGCGTTGTACTGGTTTCATAAACTTTCTCATTTTAATGTATCTCCTCTCCTTTCAGGCCGCCATCATGCGGCTCTTGTGTGGTATCCGCACAGCGGCCCAATTCTATAACAGCGGCATAACGATAGATTTCGCCTCTTTGATACCTCCGGCAAGGAGTTTTTCTTTCCCGTACCGGAAAATATCGGTCATTAGACACTGAAGCCCTTCGGCAAACAACATGGCGTCCCGGTTCTCCAAACTTTTTAGTAAAGCCTGCGCAGACCGTGGATCATACCGGAATTCATTGGGCGGCAGATCTCTTAGCGGATATCCCAGGTACTGAAAATACATCAGTCCGTCCAGGATTTTTTTGAGCGCATGGGACTCCGGACAGGCGAGAAGTAACTTGAATGCTGCTCCGAACGTTGGATAATAGTCCCCCGAAGCCAAAATTTCCCGAATCCAGTCTGCAGCCGCTTCGACGGCACTGTCTGGAAGCGACGGGAACACGGCGAGGGAGACATCTTTGCATATCAGGAGAATGGCCTGCACACTTTGGAGATAGGGCAGCAGTACTTTTTTCATATTGGGGGTGGACAGACGGGATACCTGCACCGTGGTGCCGGAGCCGACGATTACCCGGGTGCCCTTGCCGTTGATACTCTCTGTCAGCCCGATATCGTTGAGGATCTGGATTGCGCGGCGTACCGTGATAACCGGAAGGCCGGACTTCCTCGAAAGGGCGGCCACAGAGGGCAGATAATCCATAGGCCGGTAGGAGGTGTAAATCTCACGCAGCAGTTTCATGGACAGGTCGAAGCCTACCGACGGCCGCTCTGTATAGTAATTCCAGTGATAAGGAAGCGGTTCTCCGGGAATGTCCGGTGTTGGGATTAAGTCATGAAAACGTCTCATAGCCTCAATCCGCCCGCGATAGTATCGGGACAGCAGAATTTTCAGCTCCCCGTAGTTACCCGCCCTGCGCAGTGCGAGGATCTGGGTATTTGTTTCCCGCAGATTTATCATATAGTCCTGCCGATAGGCATCGTTGCCCAGCAGCGTAGGGGAGCAATGCCCAAAGAAGATCGTACTCAGGTAGAGATTTAAAAGGAGAGGATTGCCCAGCTGCTGTATGATACGATAGTTAAATTCCAGATAGGGGTATTCCGCTAGCTCCGTCATGCTGCCTGCAATATCTGAAAGCTCGTCCAGTTCCCGTTCCCCGCATAGCTTGAGCCCCTGCAGCACAACTTCCGGCCAGATCAGCCAAAGTATGCTGTTTAAATCCAGGAGCGCATCCTTTGTAGCCTGACAGTATGTAAGATATTCGTTCCTGCATTTATCTGTCTGTGCAGTATAGGTAACGATAGCGCTCCGCCCCTGGGTCCGGGAGATATACCGTTCTTCCTCCAGCATTTTCAGGGCACTGCGGATGGTAGAGCGCGAAACACCAAATGATTTGCACAACTCCTCAACAGATGGCAGAGAGGAACCAGAGGGATAAAATCCAAAATGAATACTATATAACAGATGCTTGTAAGCTACATTGTAAAGTTTATAATCATCCAAAATAC